>CAMJTZ010000059.1 GCA_946408865.1 uncultured Clostridia bacterium | reverse complement strand
CCGCATCGCGTGCCGTAAGTATAATGCACGGCGTCTGAATCCCCTTGCCGCGCATCTCTTGCAGTGCCTGAATCCCGTCTTTTTCCGGCATCATCCAGTCCATGATGATCCCGTCATATGCTTCTGCCTCCGCGTAGGAAACAGCCTCTGCCCCGTCGTACACAGCGTCCACCAGGTATCCGCTTCGTTCCAGCAGCGCCTTTACCGCCGCCGACAGGTCCCGGTCGTCTTCCGCAAACAGCAGTCTCATTTCTTCTTCCTCCGCGTATGGATCCTTCTGTCCCTGTATCAGCGTTTTCAGTATCCTTTCACGACAGCGTTTCCGCAATCGGATGCTGCAGCGCTGTGCCCTGTTTTACCTCAGCAAGCTAAAATAAGCTTAAAAAGCGCGGAAGGATTTCTCCTTCCGCGGGTGGATTCAGTTCATTACTCTTCGGGTCTCACAGGTTCCTCCGCAACCGGTTCCGCCTGTGCGGTTTCCTCCGTCACGGGATCCTCCCCGGTCAGTTCCGGCTCTTCCTCTTCTTCCTTTTCGGCACGGCATACGCCGACCACCGAGCTGCCCTCCGACAGGCGCATAATCCGTACGCCCTGCGTGGAGCGGCCGCACAGCCGTACGTCCGCCACACGGGTCCGGATGATCGTGCCGTCGTCCGTGATCAGGAGGATATCCTCCTCCTCGTGCACAAACAGAAGCGCAACCAGGTCGCCGGTCTTCTCCGTCAGCTGCATCGCCTTGATGCCCATGCCGCCGCGGCCCTGCTCGCGGTATTCTTCCGGATCCGTCCGCTTGCCGTAGCCCAGGGCGGTGATCGCCAGTACCGTCGTATCCGGCTCGACAGCCGCGATATCGATTACCTCGTCGCCCTCCGCGATACGCATCGAGCGCACGCCGATGGAGTTCCGGCCGACCGTGCGCACATGCTGCTCGTTGAAACGGATGCACTTTCCCTTCCGGGTGGAAACGAGCATCTCATCCTCTCCGGTGCTCAGCCGCACGCCGATCAGCTCATCCCCTTCACGCAGGGCAATCGCGATCAGGCCGTTTTTCCGCAGGTTGCGGAAGTCCCCGAGAGATGTCTTTTTGATCATGCCGTTGCGGGTTGCCATCACGAGGTTGTACTCATGCTCTGCTTCCTTCGGCATCGGCAGCATGGTGGAAACTTTCTCCCCGCCGGAAATCTGCAGCAGGTTGATGATGGCCGTTCCGCGGGCCTGACGCCCGGCTTCGGGAATCTGGTAGCATTTCAGGCTGTACACGCGGCCCAAATTCGTGAAGAACATGATCTCCTGGTGCGTGCTGGTCACGAACATCTGGGTGGTATAATCCGTCTCCTTGACGTTCATGCCGGAGACGCCGCGTCCGCCGCGGTGCTGCGCCCGGTACGCAGAGGAGGAAACACGCTTTACATAGCCCTCATGTGTCATGGTCACGACCATGTTCTCTTCCTGGATCAGATCCTCGATATCGATATCGTCTTCCGCGATCGTCAGCTCGCTCCGGCGCTCATCACCGTACTTGTCCCGGATCTCGCTGATCTCCGTCTTGATCACTTCCATCAGCAGGTGCTCGTCAGCCAGGATCGCCGTCAGCCGGGCGATGGTCTTTTCCAGCTCCTGGTATTCCTCCTGAAGCCGTTCGCGCTCCAGGCCGGTCAGGCGGGCAAGGCGCATGTCCAGGATGGCCTGGGCCTGCTTCTCGGAAAACGCAAAACGGAGCATCAGGGCTTCCTTCGCGGTGGCGGTATCCTTGCTGGCGCGGATGATGGCGACGATCTCGTCGATATGGTCCAGTGCCTTGAGCAGGCCTTCCAGAATATGGGCCCGCTCCTGCGCCTTGTTCAGCTCGAACCGTGTACGCCGGGTTACCACTTCCTTCTGGTGCTCGAGGTAATAATAAATCAGTTCCCGCAGATTCAGCACCCTGGGCTTGCCGTTTACAAGGGCCAGCATGTTGGCGCCGAAGTTTTCCTGCATGGGCGTATGCTTGAAGAGCATATTCAGCACAACCTGCGGCTGAACATCCTTCTTCAGTTCGATGACAATCCGCATACCCTGCCGGTCGTTGGATTCGTCACGGATATCGCTGATGCCCTCAATTTTCTTTTCATGCACCAGATCCGCAATCTTCTTGACGAGGACGGCCTTGTTGACCTGGTAGGGGATTTCCGTCGCGACGATACGCGCGCGGCCGTTGCCCATCTCCTCGATATTGGTGCGGGCGCGCATGGTAATCCGGCCGTGGCCGGTCATGTAGGCCTGTCGGATCCCGCTGTAACCCATGATCAGTCCGGCTGTCGGGAAATCCGGCCCCTTGATATACTGCATGAGGTCTTCCACCGTGCAGTCCGGATTGTCGATCATGCAGATGACGCCGTTGATAACCTCCTTCAGGTTATGCGGCGGAATGTTCGTAGCCATCCCGACGGCGATACCGCTCGAGCCGTTCACCAGGAGGTTCGGGAAACGCGCCGGCAGCACGGAAGGCTGCTGCATGGTCTCGTCAAAGTTCGGGTAGAAATCCACCGTATCCTTGTCGATTCCGTCGAGCAGGTGCATGGTCAGCTTCTGCAGGCGGGCTTCCGTATAACGCATGGCGGCCGCGCCGTCCCCGTCCACGGAGCCGAAGTTGCCCTGCCCTTCGATCAGGGGATAACGAATATTGAAAGGCTGGGCCAGGCGGACCATCGCGTCGTACACGGATGAATCGCCGTGGGGGTGAAATTTACCCAGAACGTCGCCCACCACACGGGCGCTCTTGCGGGTCGGCTTGTCCGGCGTCATGCCCAGTTCCTCGGACATGTCGTACAGGATCCGCCGGTGTACCGGCTTCAGACCGTCGCGCACATCCGGCAGCGCGCGGTCCACAATCACCGCCATGGCGTAGGCGATGAAACTCTTTTTCATTTCCTGTTCCAGATTGACAGGTATCAGTTTATCCTGAATCATCTTCGTTTTCTCCACTCTCAGCGCACTGTAAATCGGCCGTGCAATTTCCCGGCAGCTGACAACCGATCATCAAAAACCGGTTCCCCGACCGTCTTAAACATCCAGATCCTTGACCAGATCGCTGTTCTCCTGAATGAACTGTTTCCGCGGTTCCACATCATCGCCCATCAGCAGGGTAAAGAGCTGATCCGCTTCCATGGCGTCCTGCGGGGTAATCTGCATCATCATGCGCGTTTCCGGATTCATGGTGGTATCCCACAGCTGCTGGGCGCTCATTTCGCCCAGACCTTTGTAGCGCTGAATATCCGGTTTCGGATTCCGTCCGATCTCGTCCAGCACGCGATTCAGTTCGTCGTCGTCATATACATAGCGGGAAGTTTTCCCCTTGGTCACCTTGTACAGCGGCGGCATGGCGGCGTAAACGTATCCCTTTTCAACCAGGGGCCGCATGAAGCGGTAGAAGAAGGTCAGCAGCAGGATCCGGATATGTGCTCCGTCCACGTCGGCATCCGTCATGCAGACAATCCGGTGGTAGCGAAGCTTGCTCTCGTCAAACTGGTCGCCGAAACCGCAGCCGAACGCCGTGATCATCGCGCGGATTTCGGCGTTTTCCAGCGCCCGGTCAAGCCGGACCTTTTCCACATTCAGAATCTTGCCGCGCAGGGGCAGGATCGCCTGGGTCTTGCTGTCGCGCCCGCCTTTGGCGCTGCCGCCTGCGGAGTCGCCCTCCACCATGAAAATCTCGCACTTGGAGGGATCGCGTTCGGAGCAGTCCGCCAGTTTGCCGGGCAGGGAGGCGCTTTCCAGCACGGTCTTGCGCCGGGTGGCCTCCCGGGCCTTCCGGGCGGCTTCACGGGCCCGCTGCGCATCCACGCAGCGGGAAACGATAGCTTTTGCCACCGTCGGGTTCTCTTCCATGTAAGTGCTGAGCTCCTCGCTCACCAGGCTGTCGACGACGCCGCGGACCTGGCCGGAACCGAGTTTGGACTTGGTCTGGCTTTCAAACTGCGGATCCTCCATCTTGATGGAGACAATCGCGGTCAGGCTCTCGCGCACGTCCTCGCCCTTCAGGTTCGGCTCGTTGTCCTTCAGAATCTTGTAGCGCCGGCCGTAATCGTTGATGGCCCGGGTTACCGCTGTGTTAAAGCCTGCCAGATGGGTTCCGCCGTCCGGCGTGGCGATATTGTTGGCAAAAGTGTATACATTCTCGGCATAACTGTCGTTGTACTGCATGGCCATCTCGACCAGGATGCCGTCCTTGATGCCTTCTGTATAGATCGGTTCGGGGAACAGCACCTGCTTATGCCGGTTCAGATATTTCACAAATTCCCGCAGACCGCCCTCGTAGCAGAAATCGTTTTCCTTCGGCTCTTCTCCCCGCTCGTCGCGGAAAATGATGCGGACACCCTTGTTCAGGAACGCCATCTCGCGCAGGCGGTTGCGAAGCGTTTCATACTCGTACTGCACGCCGACCTCGAAGATGCCTTCGGGGTTGTCATCGCTTTTGATATCCGGCCAGAACCGGATGGTCGTACCCGTCCGGTCCGTATCGCCAATCACCTTCAGGTCGTACAGGTACTTGCCGCGCTCATATTCCTGCTGGTAAATCTTGCTGTTCTGGTAAACCGTAACCGTAAAATGGCTGCTCAGCGCGTTGACGACGGAAGCGCCGACGCCGTGCAGGCCGCCGGATACCTTGTATCCCCCGCCGCCGAATTTTCCGCCGGCGTGCAGCACTGTCAGGCACACCTCGACGGCCGGACGCCCCATCTTCGGATGAATGCCGACCGGAAAACCGCGGCCGTTATCCATAACCGTGACGCTTCCGTCCGGATTGATGGTGACGTTGATCTGCGTACAGTAGCCGGCCAGCGCCTCATCCACGGAATTATCCACAATTTCATACACCAGATGATGCAGACCCCGCGCATCCGTGGAGCCGATATACATGCCGGGCCGTTTACGCACGGCCTCCAGCCCTTCGAGAACCTGGATCTGTTCCTCGCCGTAATCCGCTGTGACGGCAGTCACCTGTTCCAGATTACTGTCAAGTTCCTCTGCCATGGTACACCTCATTTCCGCTCTCTCGTACTGCTTCGGAAAAGCATGTCGGAAAAGGTCGTTTTCCGGCCCTTCCGGAAATCCCTTCACCCATTGAAAATCAAAGCGTTCCGAATCGATTTATTATATCACTTTTTCAGCAGAAATGGAAGCTTTTTGTATTTTTTACTACCTATATATACGTAATCTGAAAAAAGTACGTACCGGATCAGTCCAGCGGCTCCCCGTCAATCCGGATCCGCGCGGCAATCATTTTCGCCAGGAAATACAGCATGGCGCACTCCGCCTCCTGCCAGATTCTGCGGTTTCTCGGTTCCGCGCAGATCAGGCAGCCGTCTGTATCCATATCCATTCCGATCCGGACGACGCAGACAGTTTCGATTTCCCGTTTGTACAGGGCTTTGTACAGTTCCGGACTTCTGGCCTGCACCGTGTCCAGCTTGTTATCGGAGAACAGGTCGTCATTCTGCAGCAGTTGATCCGCATCCGAAACAGGTTCCTCCACCCGGCTGTCCCGTACGGCGCGCAGGATATTCTGCCTTCCCACATAGAACAGCTCCGAAATCTGCAATTCCTCCATCAGCATCGGCATTACGCTGCGCAGCTTGTTCATCAGGCCCGGCACCATTTCAAACTGCCGGATCATCCGGCTGTAGGCCGTATACATCCCGCGGCGGGCAATCCGGCGGATCACAATATCCTTATGTTTCTCCGCAACATAAAGGATGTAACAGTTCCGTCCTTTGTTCTTCCCCCGGTACAGGGTTTTGTCAATCAGTTCAAAAAGCTCGTCAAACGTCTGCGCGTCCTTGGGATAAATGGCGCAGCCCACCGTTCCGGTAATAAACGGGCTGCAGCCCGTCAGCCGGAAATTCTTCCGGAGGACTTTCCCCTCATAAATGTCCGTAAAAAAAGCTTTACAGGCATCGTAGGTCGTATCGCGAAGATTGACAATCAGTATTTCATCTCCGCCGAAACGTCCCGCAAGCCCGATCCCGTCAAGGCAGTTTGCAAGCTCATCCGCGATCCGGACCAGTGCCTCGTCTCCTGCATGGTGGCCGTATGTATCGTTGATATACTTGAAATTGTCCAGATCCAGCATGGCAAAGGAAAACGGGATATGCTGTTCGATAAGCCACTGGGCAAACCAAAGAATATGTCCCCTGGACACCAGCCCGGTCAGCTGGTCCAGCAGGAAGGACACTTCCGGTTCTTCTTTCAGTTTTTCCGCGAAATAGGGATACTTTTCAAGCTGTTCTCTCGTATACATAAACTCATCTCATGACTGCTGCCCTAAATCAGGCTGCCAGTGGTCTGTTCCGCCCACCACCCGGGCGATAGTGATTTCCGCTGCCTCACGGTCCGTCAGGCGTTTCTGTGCGGGGTGGCGCGGATGCTGATCCGCCCGTACGCCTGTTGTGCGCCACTCTCCGCATCGGCTGGTTACAATCCTTGTCCCGTCCCAGTCGCTGAATCCCTCCGGCGCCACATGCCCGTCCATCTCGCACGCGAGAAAGAGTGTGCTGGACCCTTTCCGCCAGGGCCGCCCCAGATAAGCTTCCCCCTCGCCGCATTCGCCTGTCAGCCGGCAGCGGTGAAAGACAAAACCGTATGGCTGGCTTTCATGGGTATTCGTTGCCGTATACCATCCGCCGCATTCATTCATAAACAGTGTGCAGCGTTCAAACCAGCAGCGGTAGGGGCCGAAGATAAAATCAACGTCTCCCCGGATAAAGCACTGTTCAAAATACTGGCGGCTGTGCGTCAGCGGTCCGTCTTCCACTCTGGAAAACGCTTCTGCTTTCCCAGTTCTGCCTCCGATATCTTCTTTCATGTTCGGCAGGCGGACCGGGCCGCAGAAAAGGGTGTCCTGGTGGGCGGTCAGACAGCAGTTCCGCCAGATTCCCCTGTCCCCAGCGGCATAGACGGCAACTGCCTGGCCGACTGTCCAGCCGTCTCCGGCGTCATTGGATACCGTCAGGTTCTCCACTGTCACGTCGTTTCCGGTAATGATCATCGTGGCGGAAAGAAACGTTCCTTTTTCCGTTCCGTCCGGATAAAGGTCCTTCGCGCAGCCGTTCCGGACAATCACGGTGCTTTCCGGACTCTCTCCGGAAATGCACAGATTGTCTTTGTCAACAATAACCCTTTCCCGGTATTCTCCCCCGCGGATCAGAATCCGGGCCGGTTCCGCCCGTCTTTCCCCGGAGATGGAATCCACAGCGGCCTGAATCGTTGTAAAATCGCCGCTTCCGTCTTTCGCCACAACAATCATAGCATCTTCCTGTCTGCCCTGCCAGCACCGCTTTATCATCGTTTCATCGTGGATAAAAGTATTTTACCAACAAGATTATTCCCCGTCAATCATTTGTTCATTGTATTACGGACAACCTGCATGAATTGCTTGTCTTCCAACCCTCCGCATGTTACAATCATGAAAACGCTTTTCTGATCCGGAGCAGAACAACGACCGGAAGAAATCAGACCGGATGCCGGCTTTGGCGGTCCGCCTGCCGGGAAAGGAGGCAGAACGGTGCTTGAGAGTTTTATGGTTGCCCTGAACGCAGTGGCACCCTTTATGATCCTGCTGGGAATCGGTTTCCTGGCCGTCCGTACCGGATTAACGGACCGTGCTTTCATGAACCGGCTGAACGCCCTCAATTTCAGGCTCTTTTTTCCGTTCCTTATGTTCAATAACATCTACAGTGCCACACCGGAAGGTCTTCCGTCCGTAACGCTGCTGATTGCCGGACCGCTCTCGGTCATTCTTCTGATCCTGATCCTGATGCTGGTTGTTCCGCGGATCGTGAAGGAGAATTCCCGCCGGGGCGTTATTATCCAGGCCGTTTTCCGCAGCAATTTCATCATCTACGGCATTCCTCTCACCACATACGTCTTCGGCGCGGAGCGCTCCTCGGTCTGCGGAATGATGGTCATGATCATGGTGTCATTGTTCAACATTGCCGCTGTCATCGTGCTGGAGATTTTTCAGGACGGCGGAAAAGTCCGGCTGAAACCGCTCCTGCTCGGATTGCTGAAAAATCCCCTGCTGCAGGGCTGTGCGGCCGGTCTGCTCTTTTTCCTGCTGCGAATCCGTCTCCCCGGGTTTATCGCTTCACCGGTTTCCTCTCTGGCCACAATGGCCACCACGCTTGCAATGATCGTTCTCGGCGCCAACCTCGTATTTGAAGAAATCCGGAAAAACCGGAAAACAATCACCGTTGTCCTGCTTGTCCGGCTGATTCTTCTGCCGCTGATCACGCTTCCGCTGGGCTGGCTGATCGGCCTGCGCGGAGTGGAGCTTTTCCTGATCCTGATGATCTTTGGCACCCCGGTTGCAACCGCCTCCTACCCGATGGCGCAGAATATGGGCGGAGACGGGCAGCTGGCCGGCCAGCTGGTCTTTGTCAGCACCGTCGCGTCCCTGGGATCGATTTTCCTGTTCATCTTCTTGATGTCCCGCCTGGGGCTGCTGGTCTGACCGGTGATCCGTTGTCTTTTCTCAGTGCCGGACGGGGGTAAATCCGCCTTTATTTCCCTTTGCGGGGCCGTCTGCGCCGGAAAGCGCGCATAAAAGCAGAATGATCTTCCGGATAACTGAACAGGGCAGCGGCAAAACGCCGCTGCCCTTTCCCTGTGCCGCCTTTACAGCACCTTCTCTGTTTCCCCGTCAAAGAAGTACATGCTTTCATACGGAACCCAGAAGCTCAGCGATTCGTCTGTTTCCGGCGTGTCGTGGCTGTCCACCTTCAGAATCGCCTGCTGCTCACCGCAAGTAATATATACGTTCGTATTATCGCCCAGCATCTCGGTCAGTTCCACCTGGCTGTCGATCCGGGCAGCTTTCTCCTGGTCCCGCAGCACAATCGCCTCCGGACGGAATCCGAAAACAAGTTCTTTTCCTTCCATCGTGGCCAGATCGGGACGAATTTTCGCAAGGTCAATCTTCTGCCCGCCGAATTCAATGCTCCCTTTTTCCACACGGCTCCGGGAGAAATTCATGGGCGGCTCCCCGATAAATCCGGCCACGAACACATTCGCGGGTTTGAAATACAGTTCATAAGGAGTTCCGACCTGCTGGATATAGCCGTCCTTCATGACAACGATCCGGTCCGCCAGCGTCATGGCCTCTGTCTGGTCATGCGTCACATAGATGGTGGTAGCTCCTGTCTCCTGATGGATCTGGGCAATTTCACTGCGCATGGTCACGCGCTGTTTGGCGTCCAGGTTGCTCAGCGGCTCGTCCATCAGGAAAATCCCCACCTTCCGGATCAGGGCCCGGCCGATGGCAACGCGCTGGCGCTGGCCGCCGGAAAGCGCTCTCGGCAGCCGGTCCAGATATTCCGTCAGTCCGAGAATCTTCGCGGTTTTCTGCACCCGCTCCTCGATCACGTCTTCGTCCACGCCCTGCAGCGTCAGACCGAAAGCGATATTGTCAAATACCGTCATCTGCGGATACAAGGCGTAGCTTTGGAACACCATCGCCACTTCCCGGTCCCGTGGGCTCTTCTCATTCGCCCGGACGCCGTTAATCAGGAATTCGCCGCTGGAAATGTTTTCCAGTCCTGCGATCATCCGCAGCGTCGTGGATTTTCCGCAGCCGGAAGGCCCGACGAACACAATGAATTCACCCTTCTCAATCTCCAGATTGAAATTGTGCACCGCATGAAATCCGTTTGGGTAAATCTTGTTGATGTTTTTCAGTTCAACGTACATCAGGCCATGCCTCCCAACAAACTTTCTCTTCCCGACGTCCTGTTACCGGCTGATCCGTCTTATCTCTGTGTAGCACAGCACAAAAGGCGCCGTGCCTTTCGCATCATCCGAAACAATGGGTTCTGAAATATAGTATTCGTAGCTTCCGTCCCGCCGGCGGTTGTTTTCAGGGCCCAGACCGGCTACCAGGCAGATATTCCGCAGTCCGATCATGCCGTCCCGGATGGTAAGGAAATGGTTTTCAATTCCCCTGAAGGTCTTTTCTCCCTT
>CAMJTZ010000058.1 GCA_946408865.1 uncultured Clostridia bacterium | reverse complement strand
TTCTGACAGCACAGTATATGATGCGGAGACCGAAGAATGGACCCGGATTGCGAATTCAGCTGTGGTTGCTGTGGAAGGAGACGTGACAGCCGTTCACGGAACGGGCGTATCCGTTTCCGAAAAGTCAGGCGTTTCGATCAGCGGGGACCTTACCGCACGTATGGGTATTGAGGCGCGGCCTGAATATGATTATGATCCGGAGAAGGGAGAAATCAATCACATTCCGGACGAATCCATTATCCATATCGGCGGAAATGTCACCGCAAGCGAGGATGAAGCCATCAGCACTTACGGTGAAACAGAGATTTATGTTGGCGGAAATGTTTTAGCTGAAGAAGATTCCGCCATTGAGATGGGCTCAGACGCGAAAATCCGGATTGCCGGCGATGTGACCAGCGGCAAAAAAGAAGAAGACGACGGGGAAGCGGCTGAAGACGGGGACAAGGAACAGGACGAAGAAAAAGAAGAAGACGACGGGGAAGCGGCTGAAGACGGGGACAAGGAACAGGACGAAGAAAAAGAAGAAGACACGGATACGGAAGAAAGCGAAGAGGATCCGGAAGGCGTTGTTGAAATCCTTGCCACCGCAGAGACTGCCACCGGCGAACTGATCATCGAAGGCACACTCAGCGCAAACAACGACAGCATTCCGCTGCTTGTAGATCTGGCACAGGACGCCGGCGACGGCAGCGAAACGGACCTTTCCGGCGTTCCGGAACTCAAGATTTATGAAATTGTTCCGACAGACGGGGAGTACTTCCGGGTGGAAGGAGACGAGAGCGGTGAAGCGACCGAGGCACTGGCCGCATTCATCCAGTATATTATCAAGGTAAACGACAACAGGAACGGCAGTATTGTCCTGGACGGCGTTACCTATGACGAGGACAATGATCTGATGCTCGCCCGGGAAGACGATGAGATCGGTGTAACGGTAACCGTAAAAAAAGGATACAGGATCTGCGGCGTAGACGCGGGAGAAATCGCGGAACTGACCGACAACGGGGACGGAACCTGGACGGTCATTGTGAAGCGCGGCGGCGGCGTGACGATCAGCGCAAAGATTGTACGGATTTCGCATCCGGCGGAGGGGAAACTTTTCAAGTACGGCCACTATGATTTCGACGGCGACGGCACAAAGGAAGACCTTGAATGGAAATGCATCGGCGTCAGAAACGGGTATGCCCGGCTGGCCCTGAACAGCGGGCTGGACGTGATTCCGGACGACTTCGCCGGAGAAGGCTTCACCGAAGACGAAATGGCCGATATCCGGGATGGAGAGATTACGGAACTGCGCGCGTATGAAACCAGGATGTTCTTCAGAGACGGGAAGATCCATCCGGTGATCTGGGTGAAGCTGAGCAGGATCGGATACTGACTGAAAAACAGAGGAATTTCCATCCTCAGCCGGCAGGCACAACCGGAAAAACGGCGCAATCCTAAAAACGATACCACAACGGGGATACGGGGAAGGGACCGGATCCCTGTTGTTTTTGCGGGGCGGTTTTGATATAATCAATCGAAAAGGAAAAAAGCAGGTGATACGCTTGAAACGGATCAAACGCTGGACAGCAATGGCAGTGGCAGTACTGCTGCTCACTCCTTTTGCCGGAAGTACAGCCGAAGTGACAGCTGAGAAGACCGAGAACCGGGGCAGAGTGACAGAAATCACATGGAAAGATGAAAACGGGACGGCTGCGCCGGGACCGGAGGGCTATGCTGTTATCCGCTACACATACAAAGGACAGGACACAACAGAACAATACTTCGACGCGGACGGCGAACCGTTTCAGACGGGCGGCGGCTATTACGGACGGATTGTCACGAAAGACGGCCGGAACAACATCAGCGCTGTTTCCTATATCGGAAAAAACGGGGAACTGACCGTCAACAGCCTGGGCTACGCGAAAGTGCTGTATAAATACTTTACGTCCAAGGAAGAGCGCGAGGTGATCTACTGCGGCGCGGACGGAAAGACGCCGGTGACGGTGCCTTCGCTCGGATATGCCCAGATGGAAACAAAACACCGCGGCAATGCTTTTATCGGCCGGGTTTACAAGGATCCGAAAGGCAATCCGGTGGACATCCCCGCCGGATATGCATCCTTTGAAATCCAGCTGGCGAAAAAAACAGGCGCCCCCATCAGATCCTGGTATGAACACGCGGACGGAACGCCGGCCAACGGCCCGGACGGATGGGCCGTATGCAGGATGGAGCGGGACGACAAAGGGCGCCTCTTAAAGACAGAATATTTTGACGCGCAGGAAAACGTGACACAGCAGGGCGGATACGCCGCGGAAACATACCGGTACGGCAGGGACGGCTCAGTTACCGTGACACGCTTCGACACCGCCGGGAACAGAATTCCGTTTGACGGGGAAGCCGTCAGCGTGCGGCGGGTTATGAAGGGAGAAAAGGTGACGGAAGAGACCTTTCTGGACGATGAAGGCGAACCGGTTGCCGCTTCCGGCGGATATGTCACCGTATCCTACTCCTACGACAACAACGGAAATCTTGAAATGACGCAGTACCGCGACGGGAACGGAAACAAAACAACCTGCAAACAAGGGTACTCGGCGATCCTGGAAACCCGGAACGAACAGGGACAGCTGATCAGCAGGAAGCTTCTGGATATCAGCGGACAGCCGGTAAACAACAACACAAACGGCATCTGCGAAGAGAGATATGAATATGACGAAACCGGGCGGCTGAAGGAAATTCAGCGGTTTGACGCAACGGGAAACAAACTGACCGGGAGGAACTGACATGGATATCAGCAGACTGGAAGCCCCATACGAGATTACTTCCATTGATCCGTGGCTGGCGCCGCACGCGGGTGATATTGAGCTGCGGATGAACCGTTTCAAGGAGAAACGGTGGCAGATCGCCGGAGGTTCAGACACACTGACGGAGTTTGCCAACGGCGCACTGTATTTCGGTTTTCACCGGACGGCGGACGGATGGGTATTCCGGGAATGGATGCCCGGCGCGGACGAAGTGCGGCTGATGGGCGACTTCAATAAGTGGGACCGGGACAGCCATCCGCTGGACCGCGGTGAAAACGGCGTATGGGAAATCAGCCTGAAAGGGAAAAACGCGCTGAAACACGGGCAGTATGTGAAGCTGTGGGTCCGCAAAGGTGAAGACTGGTTTGAAAGACTGCCGGCCTACAGTACGAAAGTGAGCATGGACGAGAAGACCATGCGCCTGTGCACACAGATCTGGTCGCCTGAAAAGCCTTTTGAGTGGACGGACGATGAATTCAGGACCAAGGCCCCGGCCGCTCCGCTGATCTATGAGGCGCACATCGGCATGGCCCAGGACAAGGAAGGCATCGGCACTTATATGGAATTTGCCGAGCGGATTCTGCCCAGGATTGCGAAACTCGGATACAACACGCTGCAGCTGATGGCCATTCAGGAGCATCCGTATTACGGATCCTTCGGATACCAGGTAACGAACTTCTTCGCAGCAGCCCACTGGTACGGCGCGCCGGACGGACTGAAATACCTGGTGAACAAAGCCCACAGTATGGGAATCCGGGTGCTGCTGGATGTGGTGCACAGTCATGCCTGTCCGAACGTGGGGGAAGGACTGCAGATGCAGGACGGGACGGACGACCAGTACTTCCTGCCGGGCGATCGGGGATGGCATCCGGCCTGGGGAACGCGGCTGTTCAACTACGCGCGTCCGGAGGTGCTGCATTTCCTGCTGAGCAACCTCAAATTCTGGCAGGAGGAGTATCACTTCGACGGATTCCGGTTCGACGGCGTTACCAGCATGATCTACCACGATCACGGGCTCGGAAGCGCATTTACGAACTACGATATGTATTTCAACATGAATACGGATCTGGAAGCGCTGAACTATCTGCAGCTTGCAAACGAACTGATTCACGAGGTGAACCCGAACGCGATCACCATCGCGGAGGATGTGAGCGGTATGCCCGGCATGTGCCTGCCGATTTACCAGGGCGGGATCGGATTTGATTACCGGCTGGCCATGGGCGAGCCGGACTACTGGATCAAACTGCTGAAGGATACGCGGGACGAGGACTGGAACATGAACGCGCTGTGGCACGAAATGACCACGCGGCGGCCGCAGGAAAAAGTGATCGGCTACTGCGAAAGCCATGACCAGGCGCTGGTGGGCGACAAGACCATCCTTTTCCGGATGGCAGACGCGGAAATGTATACCGGTATGATGAAGGACTATCATTCCATCACCATGGACCGGGCCATCGAACTGCACAAGATCATCCGGCTGTATACGATGAGCCTGGGCGGAAACGGATACCTGAACTTCATGGGCAATGAATTCGGCCATCCGGAATGGATTGATTTCCCACGGGAAGGAAACGGATGGAGTTACAAGTACTGCCGGCGGCAGTGGAAACTGGTGGACAACAAGGACCTGAAATACGAGTGGCTGAACGACTTTGACCAGGCGATGATCACACTGGCAAAGGAACGGAAGCTGCTGGACGATCCGTACGCGGTAAGCCTGTGGATCGATCCGGACCGGAAGATCATCACCTTCAGCCGGGGGAACCTGCTGTTTGTATTTAACTTCCACAACAGTTACAGCGAACCGCAGTTCTTCCTGCACGCCCATACGACAGGCGAAGGAAAATACAGGGTGATCCTGAGCACGGACGAGGAACGTTTCGGCGGACCGATGCTGATCGACCACAGCGTGACGTATTATACGGAATATATCGAAGGCAGGGGTCTCGGATTCAATGTTTACAGCCCGTGCCGCACGGCAATGGTGCTGGAAAGAATCGGAGAATGACCGGCTGCCGGAATGAAAAACAGAATATCAGGAGAATGAATGCATGAAGTTTACAGCAGAGAAAAACGCGCTGACTGCAAAACGCGGCGGCGAAACCCTCCGGATTGAAGCCTGGGGAAAAGACAGCCTGCGGGTACGGGCCGTGATGTACGACGGATGGACCGGGAACGACTGGGCGCTGACGGAGACACCGGAAGAAACCGCATGCAGAATCGACATCGGTACAGAGAGCAATCCGAACGGGGATGGTACCTTCGGACAGGTTCCGTGCGCCCGGATCGAGAACGGACGGATCAGCGCGACAGTGAATTTCGCGGGCGTCATCAGCTTTTTCCGGGACGGAAAACTGATTCTGCAGGAATATTACCGGAGTTACGGCGGAACGCTGTCAGAGGGCAGCCGCTGCCTGAAGATCGTGAACCGCGAGTGGAAAGGGAATATCGGCGGAAGCGAATATACGCTGACGGTGAAGTTTGACGCGAACGACGGGGAGAGGATCTACGGCATGGGACAGTACCAGCAGCCGTGGCTGAACCTGAAGGGAAACCTGCTGGAACTGGCGCAGCGGAACAGCCAGATCTCCGTGCCGTTCATGGTGAGCAGCATGGGATACGGACTGCTGTGGAACAATCCGGCAATCGGACATGCGGCTTTCGCAAACAACTACACGGAATGGACCGCCCGGAGCACCAGACAGATGGACTACTGGATCACCGCGGCGGACGGACCGAAGCAGATCCTGAAGAACTATACAGACGTAACCGGCCGGGCACCGATGTTCCCGGAAAACCTGATGGGCCTGTGGCAGTGCAAACTGCGTTACCGGACGCAGGACGAAGTGCTGACGGTAGCGCGGCAGTATCAGAAGGAAGGCATCAAAATCGACCAGATTGTGATCGATTTCTTCCACTGGACGCTTCAGGGCGACTGGAAATTCGACAAAACCTACTGGCCGGATCCGAAGGCGATGGTGGATGAACTGCATTCCATGGGCATCCGCGTGATTGTATCCGTCTGGCCGAGCGTGGACCGGAAGAGTGAAAACTTCGCGCCGATGATGGAGCAGGGACTGCTGATCCGCACGGAACGCGGCGCAGCACAGACCTATGATTACCAGGGTGACTGCGTGGAGATCGATCCCTTCAATCCGGAAACACGGAAATACATCTGGAAGGTTTGCCGGAAAAACTACTACGACTACGGAATCGACGGGTTCTGGCTGGACAACAGCGAACCGGACTACGGCGTATACGATTTTGAGAATTACCGCTACTGCACGGGGCCGGCGCTGAGCTGCAGCAACATGTATCCGCAGATGTTCTCCCGGGCCTTCTTCGAGCCGATGAAGGAAGAGAAAAAGGAAACGCCGGTGAACCTGCTGCGTTGCGGATGGGCCGGAAGCCAGAAATACGGCAATGTGATCTGGTCCGGCGATGTGCCGAGTACTTTCCAGGCGCTGCGGGAGCAGCTTCAGGCCGGTCTGAACATGGGTCTGGCAGGCATTCCGTGGTGGACGACGGATATCGGCGGATTTATGACGGACGATGTCAGCGATCCGGATTTCCGGCAGCTGCTGATCCGCTGGTATCAGTTTGCGGTTTATTCCGCTGTGCTGCGCATGCACGGCGACCGGGGCCCCTACAACATCCCGCCGCTGGATACGCGGGACTGGGGCGGCGGGTACCTGCATACCGGCCAGCCGAACGAACTGTGGAGCTACGGAGAAGAAAACTACGCGATCATGCGGAAATACTACGAGATCCGGATTGCGATGCACGATTACATCCGGGATCTATACAGGGAAGCTGCGGAAAACGGAAGCCCGCTGATCCGGACCATGTTCTACGAATTCCCGGAGGACTCGAAGTGCTGGGATCTGCAGGATCAGTACATGTTCGGCACGAAGTACCTGGTTGCCCCGGTGATGGAACTGAACCGGTTTGAACGGGATGTTTACCTGCCGGCAGGCCGGTGGAAGAACGTGAACAGCGGGGAAATCCTGGAGGGCGGAAAAACGGTCTCCGTGAATGCGCCGATCGAGGAGATTCCGGTGTTCGAAAAACTGTAAAGACGTTGATAAAAAAGGATTGTCATGCGACGGAAAGTGTGTTATACTTTCCGTCGCATGGTTTTTCATGCGATTAATCGGCTGAATGCCTTGAAAGAAGGGTTTATCGGTAGAGAGTGGAAAAAGCCTGAAGGCCGGATATGCGGGGGCGTTTTTCCCGCTGAAATTACCGGCTGAGGAAGGGCTTTTGTTCCGCTCTTTTTGATTGCCCGGAAAGCGTTGAAACAGCATGGCGAAAGCGGAAACAGCAGCGATCGAAGCGCGGTGCGCGAAGATCGCGGAACAGATGGGGTTTGAACTGGTGGACGCCGGGGTTGAGAAAGAACCGACCGGCAGATATCTGCGGTTCTACATCGACAAGCCCGAAGGAATTTCCCTGGACGACTGCGAAGCCTACCACAAAGCGGTACGCAGCCTGGCGGACACAGTGGACTACGACTTCATGGAAGTCTCCTCTCCGGGAATCGACAGGCCGTTGAAAAAAGACCGGGATTTCGAACGGAACCTCGGAAGTGAAATTGAAATCAGGCTGTTTAAACCGATGGAAGGGGCGAAGCAGCTGACCGGCATCCTGGCCGGCCTGGAAGACGGGAACATTCTGCTGGAGACACCTGACGGCGTAAAACGCATTCCGCGCAAAGCCGCGGCGCTGGTGAAACCGGTGGTGGACATGGAAGGGATCGAGGAAGTGGATCTTTCCGAACCAACTGAAAGCAAGAACACAGAAAGCGGGGAAAACAAAGATGAAGTCTGAGGTTATTGATGCGATCCGGATGCTGGCAAAAGAGAAAGAAATCAGCGAAGAAACGCTTTTCAACACAATTGAGGAAGCGCTGAAAGCTGCATATAAAAAGAACCTGCCGAAGGGAGAAACGGCGCCGAACAACCTGGACGTTTCCGTGAACCGGAATACCGGCGCGATTTCCGTGTACGCCCGGAAGCTGATTCTGGAGGACGAAGAGATCGAGGATCCCACGAACCAGATTTCCCTGAAGGACGCACAGAAGATCAACCCCACCTACCAGATGGGCGATATCGCCGAAGTCGACGTTACTCCGACCGGGTTCCTGCGGGTGGCTGCCCAGACGGCGAAGCAGGTTATTATCCAGCATATCCGTGAGGCGGAACGCGGAAAGATCTACGACGAATATGTCGAGAAGGAAAGCGAAATTCTGACCGGCATTGTCGAACGGATCGAGCCCAAAGCGGTGTATGTGGATCTGGGCCGGACGGAAGGCGTACTCGAGCGGGATGAGATGATTCCCGGCGAAGTGCTGCACGACGACGATCACATCAAGGTATATATCCTTGAAGTACACAAGGAAAGCCAGCGCGCCGGATATACCCCGCAGGTATATGTAAGCCGGATTCATCCGAACCTGGTAAAGCGCCTGTTCGAGATGGAAGTGCCTGAAATCGCAGGCGGTATCGTCACGATCAAAAACATTGCCCGCGAAGCCGGCAGCCGCACGAAGATCGCGGTACACAGCGCGGATATGCTGATTGACCCGGTCGGCGCCTGCGTCGGACAGCGGGGCGGTCGTGTGGACCGCGTGGTTGCCGAACTGAAGGGTGAGAAGATCGACATCATCAAATGGAGCAGCAATCCGGCGGAATTCGTGGCGAACGCGCTGAATCCCGCACATGTGCTGAGCGTTTACCAGGCGCGTGACGAGAAAGCCTTCCGCGTCATCGTGCCCGACAACCAGCTGAGCCTGGCGATCGGAAAGGAAGGGCAGAACGCCCGCCTGGCCGCGAAACTGACCGGATGGAAGATCGATATCAAGAGCCAGAGCCAGGCCGCTGAAATGAGCGATATGGTCGATGAGAACGGCGATACGACCGAGTATGTGCAGGTGGAAGCGCCGGTATATGAAAGCTTTACCATGGACTTTGACGAAACCATCGACGGCGACGACGACACGATGTAATTCAGCGGCCGGCAGTCCGCAATAAACGGTTCAGAGGTGCAGATGAAACCAAGAAAGATTCCGATGCGCATGTGTGTCGGATGCCGGGAAATGAAGGAGAAGAAGGAACTGATCCGGGTTGTGAGAAGCCCGGAGGGGGAAGTCTCTCTGGACCCGGTCGGAAAGAAACCCGGCAGAGGCGCATATGTCTGCAGAAACGCAGACTGCCTGAAACGGGCAATCCGGCAGAAACAGCTGGAACGCCAGCTGGATGTCACGCTGCCGCCGGAGACGGCAGAAGCGCTGACAGCCGCCATGGAAGCGGCACAGGAGGCCGCGAATGGATGAACGGCGCCTGAAAGGGCTCATGGGCCTGTGCGTACGGGCCGGCCAGGCAACCTTCGGCGAGGACGGATGCCGGCGGGCAATCGAGAAAGGCCAGTGCGGGATTCTGCTTGCAGACGGCGGGATCAGCGCCAATTCCCGGAAACGGTATGAAGACCTGTGCAGCCGGAACGGAACGAGGATGGTCCTTCTTCCGGAAGGGCTGCTGGGAGATGCAACCGGGAAACCGGGCGCCGCAATGGCGGTGAAAGAAGGATCCTTTTCGGAACAGATTATCTCAGTGATCAGCAACCGGTGATCAGCGGACAGCAGACGCGCCGGGATTCAACAGGGTCAGATTATGATGCCGATATGGCAGGGGGTACAAACGTCGAATGGCAAAGGTGAACTTAAAAGATGCCACCAAAGGTCTGGTTGAGGAAGCTTCCGGAATTCTGGAACGCGCAACGGGAATCCGCAAGGACGCGGACGCCCTGTTTGACGCGCTTCGCCGGATGGATATGGAATTCAGCCGCCAGAAGGACGAGGAAGCTATGCGCAAAAAGCAGCAGGAGCAGCTGAAGGCGCAGTCCGCACATACCAAGGCATTTACCATGCTGGACGATGACGAGAAGCAGATGATGGAAGCGGCCATGCAGGAAGAAAAAGCAGAGAAGCCTGCGCCGAAGAAAAAGAAACCTGCCAGCGAAGAGGCTGCTCCCGCGGAGGCAGCAGAACCCGCAACGGAAACACCGGCTCCCGCAGAGGAGAAGCCGGAAGAAAAACCGGAGAAGAAGCCTGCGCCTGCGGAAGAGGTACCCGTTCAGACGGTATTTGCTCCGGAAGAGGAAACGCCTGCAAAGCCGGAAGCACCGAAGAAGCCGGCAATCGGGCAGATTATCAGCCGTCCGGGCGACCGGCCGGCACCCGTCGCGCCGCGCGCCGCGGGACAGGGACCCTATGGCCGTCCGGCAGGCGGACAGCAGGGACCCTACGGCCGTCCGGCAGGCGGACAGC
>CAMJTZ010000057.1 GCA_946408865.1 uncultured Clostridia bacterium | reverse complement strand
CTTACCGCTTGTCCTTGTCAATAAGTTCCAGAACGATCGTGGAGAGGGCGGCGAAAACCAGGATAAAGAGGCCGAGGAAAAGCCAGTTCCGGAGGATATTCTCTTTCGAACGGACATACTCGGGCTTGAAGGAGGCCTCCGCGGTTTTCTGCTGAACGAAGTTCTTCACGTTTTCCTCACCGATCATCTCAAACAGATCCCCGACCTTCGCCTTCAGGGTGAAGGTCTTTTCGCGCTGCTCCTGAATGGCCTGGTTGTTCCGGAGGAAATCGACCGCGTCGCCGACGGTGATGGCGGCGGTGGCCTGTTTTCCGGAAAGCTCCTCATCCTTCTGCAGTTCGGCGAGAATCTCCCCGAGGGTCTGCTCCCCGACCTTTATGTCCGCCACGCCGGCGGAAGGATCCGCCAGCATTTTCGCCAGCTCGCCCACGGTGAAGGCTTTCACGATCTCCCGGTCGCGCTGCCTTTCGACGGCAGGATTGTCCAGCTTATCCAGGATCTCCCCGACGGAGACCGTTCCGCCGATTTCGTTGTCCTTCATCTTTTCCACCATGTTCCAGGTCGTGGTGGAGGGCATGTCGTTGTAGCCGCTCTGGGCCGCCAGCGCCCGGATGCCGTAATTGGAGATGGTGAAGCTGGCCAGGGGTTTGCTCCATTCCGGCAGCGGAATGACGGTGCCGGCGAAAACCAGCTGGAAAATGAGGACGAAGGGCATGATGGTCATGGCGCCGGTGGTGGTGCGCGCGATGCTGGAGATCAGGAGGCTCATCATATCCGCCGCGTAGGAGATAAGGAACATGGTGATGCCCAGGTCCAGAATCATCCAGGGCGTGATAAAGCCGCTGCCGTAACCCCGGGGAATCGGCACGGAAAGCTGGCGGAGAACGAACATGGTCAGCACCGTCTGCCCCGCGCAGAGCAGGAACTGATAGATCATATGCGCGATGACATAGGCGGAGATGTGCATGCCGGAGCGGTGCTCCCGCTTGATGATGGGCCGCTCGCGGCAGACGGACTGAATGGAGTTGAAGCAGCCGTTCCAGATCGCGACGCAGGCCAGGGCGAAGGCGCCGATGAGGCTGCCCTCCATGCTGACAAAGAAGCGCTTGCGGATGACCATGCCGACGAGACCGGCGATGACCGCCGCCATGGGCAGGACCTTCCAGTCGCTCTGATTGATAAAGAAGCGGATCTGCTTGCCCAGATAAATGCCGATCTGGCTGGTACGCCCCGTATGGTGGATTTTACGAACCTTCCGGGTTCTGGTTCTTGTCGCTTCAGCCATGCTGCACCTCCGCGTACTTCATGATAAACTCGTCCGCGCGGCCTTCGCCGCCTTCCTCCTCGCGGTTGACGGACTTGACGATCTCCTCCATCTTTTCCTTTCCGAAGAAGGTCCGCGCTTCGGCAATCGGTCCGAACCAGGCGAGGCGCCCGGTGCGGCTGGCGTCCTTGGCCAGAACGATGACGTCGTCAAAGAGGTCGATGACCCGGTCCGGCGTATGGGTGATGACGATGATGATCTTTCCCTGGTCCGCGATCTGCCGCAGCTGGAGGAACAGCTCCCGGGCCATGACGCCGTCCAGGCCGCTGTCCGGTTCATCCAGGATGAAGAGCGTCGGGTTGGAGATGAATTCCATGGCGATGGACAGGCGCTTGCGCTGGCCGCCGGAAAGCTTCTCCACCAGGTTGTTTTTCACCGGGGCGAGGCCGAAGATCTCCATGACCTCCTCCACCCGCTTCTCCTTCTCCGCGTAGGTGAAGGCGGCGGGCAGGCGCAGGGTGGCCGCGTCCATGAGGGTGCGGTAAACGGAATCGGATCCGCGCATCAGGTCCTGCTGGGGAACGAAGCCGATGTCATACTGCATGTCCTTGTATTCCTTATACATGTTGCGCCCGTTGAGCACAACCTCCGCCCTGGCTTTCTCGTAGCCGTTGACTGCGTTGAGAAAGGTGGTCTTGCCGGCGCCGGACCCGCCCAGGAGCAGCACCATATGGCCGGGCTGGATATACATATGAATATCCCGGAGAAGGTATTTCTTTTTCAGGAACTCCGTAACGGTCCGCTCTTCCAGGTTGACGGTGAGCCCCTGGTCGAGCACGGCGGCCTTCGATCCGGAGAAATAGGACGCGGCGTCGTTCTTCATCTCGGCGGCCGTCCACTGGGGCTGATACTTCTTCAGCCAGCCCCACAGGCAGGCGGGAATGAAGTCCAGGGGCAGCCAGAGGAGAATCCACGCCTTGCTCCGCCCGTAAATCTCGCAGAGGGCAAAACATATCTTGGCCAGATAGACCAGCTTGAACAGCTCCAGGAACAGGCCGGCAAACGAGATCAGTTCCGGGAAAGTTCCCCCTTCCGCGCCGAAGAACAGAACCACCCAGTCGATGAGAATCGTAATCCAGCGGACCAGCGCGGCGATACGGCCTTCCCGTTCCATGCCCGCGGCCTCGCCCAGACCGATCTCCTGCAGACCGGGAAGCAGGGCGTACCAGGGCTTGATGCCGCTCTTCCGGAACATGCCCCACATGCCGAACATGGAGAGGACTTCCGGGATGATCAGATACCAGGTTCCATTCAGTCCCGTGCCGAAAAACGCATACAGAACCGCGTCGGGAATCTTTTGTAAAACCATGAGCTTCACCTCAGACAAAGATATTTGCCGTCATCGCCAAAATAACACAGCCCCATCATACCACAGACGCAGCCTTTTTTCTCCGGATTCCCGCGTTTTCTGACAAAAAAGCACCGGGAGGAGGCTCGCCGCAGGGTCCGGAGCCTCTTCCCGGCGCATTCTTTCATACAGCAGATATCACAGGAACGGATCTCACAGGCTGTTCAGTTTTTCCAGCAGGGCGTTCAGTTCGCCTTCCGCGTCCGCGCCGCCGAAGCTGAGGATGCCGCGCAGCGGCATGTATTTCATCATCGCCAGCGTCATATCCTCCGAGATGGCTTCCTTCGCCGCCTCCGTGCCGGCGGAGTTTTCCTCATGGCCGAAGATCTCCATCGTCTTTTCCATAAAGGAACGCATGATCTGCGCCGCCTTCGGATCGTTCATGATATCGAGGTAGATGCTGTCCGCCGTATAATGCCGCGGCAGTTCGACCGTGGATTCCACCGTCACCTCCGCGCACAGCGGAAGGTTCCGGCTGGAATCGCCGACCTCGATGGTGAAGGCGCCGGTTTCCACATGCCAGTCGTGGATCGCCTTGTTCCAGTAGGCAAAGGAGCGCTTGTCCAGCGTGAAGGAAACGTCCCTGCTCTCGCCGGGCTGCAGCAGCACCTTCTCAAATCCCTTCAGCTCGCGCACCGGGCGGATGACCGTGCTTTCCACGTCGCCCACATACAGCTGCGCCACCGCCTTGCCGGCCCGTTTGCCGGTGTTGGTCACCGTGGCGGTCACGGTCAGGATATCCGTATCCCGGATGCAGTCCGCGCTCAGCCGCAGGTTGCTGAAGGCGAAGGTCGTATAGGACAGGCCGAATCCGAAGGGGAACAGCACGTCCATCTTTTTCTTGTCATAATACCGGTAGCCGACGAAAACGCCTTCGCGGTATTCCGTCCGGTCGCCCTCCCCGCCGTAGTACAGGAAGGAGGGATTGTCCTCCAGCTTGTACGGGAAGGATTCCGGCAGGTGGCCGGAGGGGTTCACGTCGCCGAAGAGCACGCGGATTTCCGCCTCGCCCACCGCCTGACCGCCCAGGTAGGCTTCCAGCACGGCTTTGACCTTGCCGATCCAGGGCATCTCCACCGGGGAGCCGTTGTGCAGCACGACCACGGTGTTCGGGTTCGCCGCGGCCACCGCCTCGATCAGGCGGTTCTGGCATTCCGGCATCCGCATATGCTCCCGGTCGTAGCCCTCCGATTCATAGGAATCCGGCAGGCCCGCGAACACGACAGCCGTCTTCGCCGCCTTTGCCGCGGCCACCGCCTCCGCCAGGCGGTCCTCCGGCAGGCTGTCCTCCGCCACGGAATAACCCGGGGCGTAGGTAACCTTCAGGCCGGCCGCTTTCGCCGCTTCCACGGCGCCGGTGGTTTTGAAGCAGTGAATATGGGAGCTGCCGCCGCCCTGGAAGCGGGGCTTTTGGGCAAACTCGCCGATCAGGGCCACCGGGTCCTCCTTGTTCAGCGGCAGCAGGTCTTCCTCATTCTTCAGCAGCACCATGCAGTCCGCGGCGATCCGGGCCGCCTGCTCATGCTGTTTTTCCTTGTCCCAGGGCGTCTCCGGCTTCGCGTTCGACAGATAGCGGAAAACGATGTTCAGGATCCGCTCGCAGGCCTGATCCACCAGTTTCTCATCCAGCTTCCCGGCTTTCACGGCCTCCACGATCTTCCGGTCGTTGATGCCGCCGGAGGAAGGCATTTCCAGATCCAGGCCTGCCGCGACGCCGGCCGGCCGGTCGCTGACCGCGCCCCAGTCGGAAACCGTGTAGCCTTCGAAGCCCCACTCCTTGCGGAGAACGTCCGTCAGGAGCCAGGGGTTTTCAGAGGCGTAGACGCCGTTGATCCGGTTGTAGGAGCACATGACCGTCCAGGGCTGCGCCTTCTTCACGGCCATTTCAAAGGCGGGGAAATAGATCTCCCGGATCGTCCGCTCGTCCGCGGCGGAAGAGGAGCTCATCCGGCGGTGCTCCTGGCTGTTCAGCGCAAAGTGCTTGATGCTCGTGCCGATGTTTTTGCTCTGCACGCCCTCGATATGAGCGGTGCACATCTTTCCGGCCAGATACGGATCCTCGGAGAAATACTCAAAGTTGCGGCCGCACAGGGGGGACCGCTTGATGTTCACCGCCGGCCCCAGCAGCACGGAAACCCGCTCATGCTGGCAGCTGTCACCCAGGGCCTCGCCCATCTCCCGGATCATCTCCGTGTCAAAGGAGGCCGCGGTGGCGCTGGCGGCCGGATAGCAGACCGCCTCGATGCTGTCGTTGATGCCCAGATGGTCCGCCGCTTCGCTCTGCTTGCGCAGGCCGTGGGGGCCGTCGCTGACCATGGTGCGGGGAATTCCGAGCCGCTCCACGGCCTTGGTATGCCAGAAATCGTCGCCGGAGCACAGGCCGGCCTTTTCCTCCAGGGTCAGTTGCGAAACAAGGGCTTTGATATCCATGAGAGTTCTCCTTCTTTATATATAATTATTCTGTTTTGTATTCGGCTGCCGGTTCATTATGGCATCCCGGCCGGAGCGCTGTCAAGCGGAAGTTCCGCTCAGTCCTCCCCGGTCAGACGCACGGTCCGCAGGGTATGGCCGACCGCCGGAAGGAAAGCCTGCAGGATGTCCTGCGTCCGGATTTTCAGGCTGGAGGTGCAGACGCAGGGATGGCAGCCGATATATTCCCCTTTCAGCACGTCCTCGTCCACCAGCAGCTGCACCACATGGCCGGTATCGTTCATCAGGCCCATGATGCTCACCGCGCCGGGCTCGATATCCAGGTACTTCAGCATGTCCTCCGGGTCCGCGAAGGACAGCCGGGCGGAATCAATCTGCTTCGACAGCTCCTTCGTTCTGAACTTCTTGTCCCCGGGCATCATCAGCAGATAAAACGCCGTCTTCTGCCGGTTG
The DNA here is from genome assembly GCA_946408865.1 of uncultured Clostridia bacterium. The sequence continues at coordinate 4,727 of CAMJTZ010000057.1, read as the reverse complement.
CACAGAAACAGGTTCTTGCAGATCGTGACGCCGAGAACGGCGTCGATCTCGTTGCAGGCTTCCATATTGTCCGCCCGCTCGTGATCCGTCCGCTGATAGGCAATCCCCAGCCGGTCGAGGGTGTCGTAGGTGCGGATTTCCCGGGGCAGTCTGCCCTCCGTGTTTTCCGGACGTCCTGTGTACAGTTCCATGCGCGGTTCCTTCTTTCTTTCTTGCTTTTTCCCCTCCGCGGGTGTACATTGATGGCAGCAAATCATGATACCGGAGGGAATCTCCTTGCAGCGGGATCTTTTTGAAAACACGCCGGTGCCCCGGGCTTACCTGAAGCTGGCGGTTCCGGTGGTGCTGGCCATGCTCCTGAGCGTGGTCTACAACATGGTGGATACCTGGTTCATTTCCCTGACCGGGGATACGAACCTGGTGGCCGGCGTATCCCTCTGCTCCCCGGTTTTCGTGCTGTCCATCGCCATGGGCGATATCTGGGGCCTGGGCAGCAGCTCGCTGATGTCCCGCCTGCTGGGAAAAAAACAGGATGAGGAAGCCGGCCGGGTCTCCGCCTTCTGCATGTACGCTGCCTTCGCCACCGGGCTGATTTTCATGGCGGTGATGCTGCTGTTCCGCACGCCGATCCTGCGCCTGCTGGGGGCGAACGACGAATCCTTTGTCCACGCCTCCGCCTATTTCACCTGGATCGCGGCGGGCACGCCCTTCATCATCTTCTCCATGATTCCGAACAACCAGCTGCGGACCGAGGGGCTGGCCTCCCTGGGCATGTGGGGCGGCATCGCCGGATCCGTGGCGAACATCGCGCTGGATCCCCTGTTCATCTTCGCGCTGAAGATGGGCGCCGCCGGCGCCGCGCTGGCCACCAGCCTGAGCAATCTCCTCTCCTGCGCCCTGTACGTATGGATGATCCGGAAAAAGTGCCGCGTCGTTTCCATCGATTTCCGGAAGATCCGGATCCCGAAAAAGGACATCGGGGAAATCCTCCGGATCGGCGTTCCGGCCTCGGTCACCAACATCATGTTCAGCATCAGCATGATGATCACCAACCGCGCCCTGGAGCCCTACGGCAACGCGAAGATCGCCGCGATGGGCATCGCCAGCCGGATCAACATGGTCTGCATGATGACGCTGATCGGCTTCGCCTTCGGCGGCCAGCCGCTCTTCGGCTACTGCCACGGCAGCCGCAACCGGATGCGCTTCCGGCAGACCCTGCGGTTCGCGTACCTGCTGGAGGCCGGGCTCGGTGCCCTCTTCGCCGCGGTGCTTTTCTTTGCTTCCCCGCCGCTGATGCGGCTGTTCCTGGATGATCCGCCGGTGGTCGAAGCGGGCGTGGAAATGATCCGCTTCATGCAGCTGAGCTCGCTCCTGATGGGCGTTCCGCTGGTTTCCACCTGCGTGTGCCAGGCGGTGGGCCACGCCACCGGCGCGCTGACCCTTTCCCTCTGCCGCCAGGGCGTCCTCTTCTTCGCGGCGATCACGGCCCTGACCGCCCTGTTCGGCTTTACCGGCATCCTGCTGGCCCAGCCCGTTTCCGATCTGCTTACGGGCGTCCTGGCCGTTTTCATCGTCCGCGGCATTCTGCGCAAAAACCATTCACCGGAGGGATCTTTATGAGTATTCTGGACCGTCTGAAAAACCTGTTCCGCAAACCCGCCCCGCCGGAGCCTCCGAAGGAATCCGCGCCGGCGGAAAAGCCGAAGAAAACCTGCAAAAAATGCGGCAAAACCTTCTCCTATGACCCGTCCTGGGAGTTCATTCCCAATTACTGCAAGGACTGCAAAAAGCAGTTCGCGCAGGAGAAAGAGGAAAAGCAGCGCGCGGGCGCGCCCCGGAAGATCAAACGGAAGTGTAAGGAATGCGGGAAATACTTCACCTTCCCCAACACCCTCGCGCACTATCCGAATTACTGCCCCAACTGCCGGAAAACCCACCAGGCAGCCATGAAGGCCCGGTACAGCCGGAAAGCGGAGAAATAACTCCGCTTTTTTCTTTCCATCATTTCCGGTGGGCGCTCTCCACGGTCGTCCGCAGCGCTTCCTCGCAGTCTTCCGCGCTGTAAATCTCCGGCGTCTCCGCCATGCGGATCACCATCAGCCCGTTACCATGATCAATGTAGTACCGCCGCTCGGGGTTGCCTTCCACTTCCACAAAGCCCCGGATCATCCGGATCCCCTGGGGATTCACATATTCCTCCTGCGCCGTCAGCCAGTCGCAGGCCGCCAGGCTCTCCAGCGATTCCTGGCTCCGGTCCGCCGCGTGGGGGATCTGAGCGTCCGCGATCAGGTTCGCCGCCTTTTTCTCCTCCCCGGTGCACCGGTAGATGACGTTCCGCGTGTCCGAATAGGTTTTTGAGAAATACTTCGGCACGGTAAACTCGATCCGGTTCATCTCAAAGACATGCTCGTCCCCGCGGCTGAGGCCGAGAAACAGGAACAGTCCCGCGAAAAACAGCACCAGGAACGCCGGCATAATGAATTTCCTGTATTTCGGCGGCGCGTCCGCGGATTTCCGCATCTCCCGCCGCTGCCGGATCCGGACGGCCAGCGGTTTTTTCCGCGCCGGAGGCTCCCCGCCTTCCGGCTTCTTTTTCTGCGTCCATCCCGTCACCGTGAGCCGGATCCACCGGAACAGGAGCGTGGCGGGCACAGAGCAGGCCAACGCCGCGAACACGTACAGCGCAGGGCTCTTAATATAGAAATTGTACCGGCTGATCCCCAGGAAATTATAGCCGAACAGCTCCACGAAGAGGCCGTGGATCAGGTAGAAATCCAGGGAGACGGCCCCCAGCCAGGCCAGCGCCCGGTTGCCGATCTTTACCTTCATCATCAGCAGGAACCAGAAGCACACAAAGGCGATGCAGACGCCCCACTGGGCGCCGGCGCTCAGCAGCCGGTGCTGCACCTTCAGGGGATCCCCGTATTCGCCGTAATATCCCCAGCGGTTGCTGATCAGCCAGTCCGACTGCAGATACAGCAGGAAGACGGCCGCGAAAGCCAGGACCAGGAGGAACCAGTATCCCTTCTTCGCGAAGCGCGTGATCTTTTCCTCATATTTTCCGAAGAGGATCCCCAGCGGGAAGAGGATAATGCTGTTGTACCACCATTCCCCCCGCATCCACCAGTTATCCTGGTGATCCACGAAGGCGCCCGCCACCGTATAGCCCAGGGTGAAAAGGAAGACCCAGAAGATCGCCGTGCCTTCCCGTTTGCAGCAGCGGAACGCCGCCCAGAAGGCGAAGTAGAAGAAAGGAATGACGATCACATACCAGGCGTTTTCATTGGCCATGTGCAGTCCGGAGAGATACCAGAGCACCGTGGGGAACTTCATCTTCTCGCCCATCGCCAGCCGGATCCCCGTATAGAGGATCTCCGACAGATAGAAGGCGATGACCACCGGCAGGATCCGCCGGCGGCAGAAGCCCTTCAGGTAATCCGGCTTCGACCGGAAGCTTTTGTACAGCCCCAGTCCGCTGCAGAACAGGAACACGGCCACAAACAGGGCGCCCAGGGGCAGGAAGAAATCCAGCCCGTGCACGATAAACGACTGCGGCTGCCACGGCCCGCAGGATTTCTGCGCCAGGTGATGCAGGGCGACGCCCAGGGTCATGATCCCCAGCAGCATCTTCGTCTGCTTCAGGGAGGTGTAATCCTCGTTCCACTTTCCTCTTCCCGCGTATTTCACGCCGCAGAAAAGAAGCGCTCCGAGCAGGAACCAGAAAAGATAGATCCAGTCGGTCATGCCCATCCGCCTTTTTCTCCTCCCCGGTTGATGCTTTCCCGTGTTCTCTTTCCGGGCCATTATAGCAAACCCGCCCCGCCCGGGAAAGCCTTTTTCCTGTTCTCCGGGCTTTGTTCGCTTTTCATTCCCCCGGAAATCCGGTATAATGTCCCCGTATGCGGAAATGTTCCTGTATGCGGAAGGAAAGGAGGAAACGCGGATGAGCGAATGGACCGGCCAGCCCCTGGCAGCCCGGATGCGTCCCGCCTCGCTGGATGAAATCGTCGGCCAGCAGCATCTGCTCGGCCCGGGGAAGGTGCTTCGCCGCCTGATCTCCTCCGACGCCATTTCCTCCATGATCTTCTGGGGCCCGCCCGGCGTCGGAAAGACGACGCTGGCCCGCGTCATCGCGCTGCAGACGCGGGCGACCTTTATCGATTTTTCCGCCGTCACCAGCGGCATCAAGGATATCCGCCAGGTTATGATCAAAGCCGAGGAGAACCGGACCTACGGGGTCCGCACCATCGTCTTTGTCGACGAAATCCACCGGTTCAACAAGGCCCAGCAGGACGCGTTCCTTCCCTTCGTGGAAAAGGGGAGCATCGTGCTCATCGGCGCCACGACGGAGAATCCCTCCTTCGAGGTGAACAGCGCGCTGCTGTCCCGCTGCAAGGTCTTCGTCCTCCAGGCGCTGAAGAAAGAGGACATCCTCGCCCTCCTCCGCCGGGCGCTGACGGATGAGCGCGGCTTCGGAAAGGATCAGGTATCCATCAGCGACGCGGCGCTGGAATCCATCGCCGCCTTCTGCAACGGCGACGCCCGCAGCGCCCTGAGCACGCTGGAGATGGTTGTGCTCAACGGGGACGCCGGCGAGGGAACAATCACCGTCAGCGACGAGATCGTGGCCCAGTGTCTCAGCCGCAAAAACCTGATGTACGACAAGGACGGAGAGGAGCATTACAACATCATCTCCGCCCTGCATAAATCCATGCGCAATTCCGACC
>CAMJTZ010000056.1 GCA_946408865.1 uncultured Clostridia bacterium | reverse complement strand
TCGTCTTCCAGGCTGATGAAGAACTGGGTGGAACCCGGGTCGCCCTGGCGGCCGCTGCGGCCGCGCAGCTGGTTGTCGATCCGGCGGCTTTCGTGCCGTTCCGTACCGATGATGTGGAGGCCGCCCGTCTGCAGCACGCGCTCGTGCTCCGCGTCCGTATCCTTTTTGAACTGGGCGTACAGCTCCCTGTACCGTTTCCGGACCGCCAGCACTTCCTCGCTCACGTGCTCGCTGTAGCCCACCGCTTCCTCGATAACCTCGTCCTCAAGCTCCGGGTTTTCCTGGCGCAGGGCTTTCCGGGCCATGAAGTCCGGGTTGCCGCCCAGCAGGATATCCGTACCGCGGCCGGCCATGTTCGTCGCGATGGTGACGGCGCCCCAGTGGCCCGCCTGCGCGACGATTTCCGCTTCCTTCGCGTGGTTCTTGGCGTTCAGCACTTCGTGGGGAATGCCCCGCTTCGACAGCATGCTGCTCAGCATTTCGCTGACTTCCACGCTGATGGTGCCGACCAGCAGCGGCTGCCCCGTCTTGTGGCGCTCCTCGATGCTGTCGAGCACGGCGCGGTATTTCGCGTTCTTGTTCTTGTAGACCATGTCCTCCAGGTCTTTGCGGATGTTCGGCCGGTTCGTGGGAATTTCCACGACGTCCAGGGAATAGATGCCCTGGAATTCGGCTTCCTCCGTCTTGGCGGTACCGGTCATACCGCTCAGCTTCCGGTACATCCGGAAATAGTTCTGGAAGGTGATGGTGGCCAGGGTCTTGCTTTCCCGCTCGACCTTCACATGTTCCTTGGCTTCGATCGCCTGGTGCAGGCCTTCGGAATAGCGGCGGCCGATCATCAGGCGGCCGGTGAATTCGTCAACGATGATAACCTGGCCGTTCTGCACGACGTAGTCGACGTCGCGCTTCATGATGAAGTTCGCCCGCAGGGCGCAGTTCACATGGTGGTTCAGTTCGCTGTTGTCCGGATCGTTCAGGTTCTCGATGCCGAAAGCGGTTTCCACCTTCCGGGCGCCCTCGTCCGTCAGGGTTACGGCCTTCTTCTTTTCCTCCACCTCGAAGTGGGTTCCGGCTTTCATGGTCCGGACCACCGCGTCGACGCGGTCGTAGAGCTCCGTGCTTTTCTCGCCCTGGCCGGAAATGATCAGCGGCGTCCGCGCTTCGTCGATCAGGATGGAGTCGACTTCGTCCACGATGGCGAAGGCGTGGCCGCGCTGCACCAGGTCGCCCCGGCGGATGACCATGTTGTCCCGCAGGTAGTCGAATCCGAGCTCGTTGTTCGTTCCGTAGGTGATGTCGCAGGCGTAGGCCGCGCGGCGTTCCTGCGGCTCCAGGTCGTGCACGATCAGGCCGACGCTCAGCCCCAGGAAGCGGTGCACCTTGCCCATCCATTCGCTGTCGCGGCGGGCCAGATAATCGTTGACTGTAACGATGTGGACGCCTTCGCCCTTCAGCGCGTTCAGATAGGCCGGCATCGTGGAAACCAGCGTTTTGCCTTCACCGGTCTTCATCTCGGCGATCCGGCCCTGGTGCAGCACGACACCGCCCAGCACCTGCACCCGGTAGGGCCGCATGCCCAGCACCCGGTCCGCCGCCTCGCGGACCGTCGCGAACGCTTCAGGCAGGATATCGTCCTCCGTCTCGCCGTTCTGCAGGCGCGCGCGGAATTCCGCGGTCTTGGCCTGCAGCTGTTCGTCCGTCAGCTTTTTGTACGCCTCTTCCAGCGCCATGACGTCGTCCACAGGCTTTTTCAGTTTCTTCAGCAGCGCGTCGTTGCCGACGCCCATCATCTTCTTGAGAAAATCCAGCATAGTCTTGTCTGTCTGCTCCTTTGTTCTCAGGCTCCGCCGGGCTTCTTGGAGGTGTCCCCGTCCACGCAGCGGTAATAGACCTGTCCGTTTTCCAGTTTGACGCCGTCCTTGGCGAACAGCTCGTCGATGGTCAGCAGCATGTATCCCTGCTCCGCCAGATAGTCCGCGATCTGCCGCGCGACCTCCGGCGTGTGCCCCTTGATGTCGTGGCACAGGATGATATCCCCGTCCGTCAGCTTGGTCCGCACGCTTTTCATGATCGTCTTCACCGGACGCTCGTTCCGCCAGTCATAGGTATCCAGGCTCCACTGGATGAAGGGCCATTCCACCTTGGCCTTGACCATGGAGGGATACGCGCCCCCGGGCACCCGGTTGTAGCGTACCGGAATCCCGATGACCTTGATCATCGCCTTGTTCACCTGCTCCGGCATGGCCCGCAGGCCCTTGGCTGAAACGTTCTTCGGGCTCCCGTGATGCCAGTTGTGGGAGGCTACCGCGTGCCCTTCGTCGTGCTCACGCTGCACCACCCAGGGATGGACGCCCACCAGGTTCCCGATGCAGAAGAAGGTGGCCCGGATTCCCTTTTCCATCAGCACGTCGATGGTCTTGGGGCTGTTCTGCGCCTTCGGCCCGTCGTCAAAGGTCAGCGCCGCCATTTTGTAGTAGCTCATGTTGTCGGTTTCCGTCCAGGCCTTTTCCATCATCATGTCCCGGATTTCGGGATAGAAGACGTTCACTTCGATCAGGGTATGCTTTCCCTCGTACAGGGCGGCCGCCGGATAATGCAGCACCAGCGACATCCCGTGCAGCGTGAAATCGGCCTTCTCCAGTTCGCTCCGGCTGCAGATCCTCTCCAGCGCTTCCGCATCCGGCTCCACGTCCGGCCAGTACGCCGTCGCGGCTTCCCGCACCCGGTCCGCCAGCAGGCTCCACGCCTCCGATTCCTCGTCGAAGATCATCCCCAGCGTGATCCGCATGCCGGTTTTCATGTCGTAGGTCCGGGTGGTGAACTGCTGATCCGTCAGTTCCCGGTGAAAAATCGTCCGGGCCTGCACCAGGAAGCTCATCCAGCTCAGCCCGGTCCGGCTGTAGCGGATTTCCACATCCAGCCGGCTGTTCCGGTCGTTGTAATCCTTGGCGGCCGGCAGACTGCCGCCCAGCTCTTCGGCGTACTTTTCGGCGATGCCGTTGATTTCCTGCGTGACTGCCTCCAGGGCGGTCTCCACATGCCACAGCCGGACGACCGTCTTGTTTTCGCCCTTCGTCTCCGTATAGGTATTCGTGACCTTGTGGCAGTCCTGCAGCGCTTCCGCTCCTGCGTAAACAGGAGAAAGCGCTGTCAGACAGATCGCCAGGGCCAGAATCAGGCCCGCGATGCGGCTACAGCGCTTTCCCATCGGTTTCATCCTCTTTCCGGCTTTTTATTTCTCTTTTCTGCCGGCTCTGCGACGGCGGTTCGCTTCCTGCATGCTCTGGGCCGCAGGCTCAGCCTTGTCCTGAATTTCCTGCTTCGCGGCTTCCGCGGTTTCTTCCGCTGCGGCCTCCGCTGTTTCAGCGGCTTCCTTCGCGCCCTCCGCCGGTTCTTCATACAGGCGCTTCAGGGTTTCCGCCATCAGTTCGCTTTTCTCTTCCGGCTGCGCGGATTCGTCCGCCTTTTCCGGCGCGTCCGCTGCCGCTTCCTGCGCCGCTTCCTCCTCACCGCTGATGACTTCGTTCCGCTTTCTCCCTCTCGGGGCGGCGCTGTAGTCGCGGTAGTTGGCGCCTTCCAGATGATCCATCGCCTTGTTGCTCTGGCTCTTCATGCGTCCCCTGCGGACCGCGCCCACCAGCAGCAGCGCGCCGAGCACGCCGGCAATGCCGAGGAAGATCCACTTGGCGGTGTCCGCTGCCGATTCCGCCTGGCGGATCCACTGCGGAGCGGCGGTGGCTTCCGGCAGGGCGATCTGCGCCGGGGCCGGAGGCGTCACCAGCGGCGCTTCCGTGGGCACCGGGGTGGGCGGCGCGTACGCGATCGGAATCTGGTTGCTGGGGAAGATGAGCATCTGGTTCAGCTCATCCTTCGTCGTGGCGTTGAACTGGAAGATACCGGCCATGGAGATTTCCATATCCCGGGTGATTGTCCGGCTCTCGCCGGAGGGAATGCTGTCAAAGTGGTAAACCTGGCGGTCCACCGCCATCACGCTGATGTCGCGGACGTCCACGGCGCTCTCGTTGTGCACCGTGATCTTGAAGCGCACCACGCCGCCCGGAATCCGGTAGACTTCGGACCGGTCCGCGGACGCTTCGACGCTCAGCACGATCTGCTTGGCGGGATCCGTCGCGATGATGTGCACCCGGCCGGTGGCGGTTTCAAGGGTGTTCCCGTTCGGATCGTCGCCCTTGACGACAAACTGCAGATCCGTGGTCTCGGTGATGATCAGGTCCTTTTCCAGGGCGACCGACTCGCCCGCGCGGACCGTCTCGCCGGTGAAAACGTCTCCCAGCGTCTCGTCCGTCACCCGGACGTTGGTATAGTCGTTCTTGCCGGAGTTCTTCATCGTCAGCTTCAGCCTGACGGTGTCGCCCGGGGCTCCGCCCTTCTTGTCCGCGGAGAGGGAAACGGTCAGGTCCATGGTGCCGTACGTGATGGTGTCCGGCCCGACCTTTTCCGTGTAGGACTTGCCGCCGGCCTTGTAGGTGACGGTGGCTTCACTGTTGAGGTTTTTGGTGCCCATCTTGGCGGTGAAGACGTATTTCTTCGTTTCGCCGGGGGCGATGCTCTTGATGGCGCCGGCGGTCGCCGCGATGTCCTTGTGCTCCTTGATGGTCACATTGGACACTTCGGCCGTGCCGGTGTTCGAGATTTCGTAAATGACGCTGACTTCCTGGTTCTTCCCGGCGACAGCCGGCAGGAAGGAGCGGCTGATCGACAGCTCCGGCTCCGCGCCCGCGTAGGTGACCGGCAGCTTCAGCCGGGCCATCTTGGTCGTCAGCTCGCCGGTCTCCGGATCCTTCTCCGTGCGCTCGACGATAAAGCCGACAAAGCCGGATTCCAGCTCCTTCTGCGTAACGTTCCAGGTGCCTTCCCAGCTTTTGCTGTTGCCGGCGGCCAGGGTGGGAGCGCCGAAATCCTCCACCGGAGTCATGTCCGGATAATACAGCTTCACCGGGCCGGGCATATCCTCATCCCCGGCGTTGCTGACGGTGATGCTGAACGTAAGCTCTCCCGGACCGCTGAGGGTCGCGTTCCCCTGCGCCGCTCCCTTGTATTCCAGCGTACCGGCAGCCATTGCCGAGGCGGCCAGAGCCAGCGCCAGCACCAGACCCAGTACCAGACCCAGGAAAAAGCGTTTCTTCGTCATCTTGTTCGCAGAGCCCGAAGGCCCCTTCCTCCTTCCTCTGCCATAAGGCATCAGCGGAATCCCGTATAAATGGCCATAGGATATCTACATTATTTTACCGGGTAACCCTTGTGATGTCAAGGGTTCTGTGTCCCCGCGCCCGGGTCCTCCGCAGCCGGATCCGCTTCCTCCGGCGGGTCGTACATTTCCATCCGGATCTGCTCCGCCTCCGGCTCCGTATACCGGGGCGTTCCGCCCGCCCTGCGGCGCGGAGCCGCCGGCGATTGATCCACAAGGCTTTGCGGCAGGCGGACCTTCTTTTTCCGCCCGAGTTTTTCGCGGATATAGTCCATCGTATCGTCCCAGGTGAAGGGCGTGCAGACCACCGGGATCCGCAGCCACCAGGACGGCGCGTAGATCAGCACCATGCATTTTTCCGGCCAGAGCTGCACCCGGGTCACGTCCTTCCAGGCGATCCGGCGTTCCCCCAGCTTCACCACCTGCGCTTCGCCGTCCTCCGGCGGCATCTTCGGCGCTTTCAGCCGGAGAATCAGCTTCAGCGGCGTCGGATCGGGCAGCCAGCGCGTCTCCTGGATGCCCCGGCTGTCCACCACGAAGTCTGACAGCTCCCTCCCCTGCAGCAGCAGGATCAGGAAAACCACCGCCAGCACCGTGGCCGTCAGGATCCCCAGCACCGGCAGGAAAGCGGAGGAAAGCATTTTCTCCACCGCGCCCGGGCCGCCGGCAATCCCCTCCAGCAGCAGCACCAGGATCACAATCACCAGCGCTCCCGGCAGCAGCAGCCGCATCACGCTGTTCCAGTACATCCAGTCCTTCACCGGGGTGCGCTCCGCGCACCAGGCCGCATGCGCCGCGTTTCTCCCCAGGCGGGTGCCGCAGAAGGGACACATCTCCCCCGCGTCCACTTCCCTGTTGCACCGCTTGCAGTATGCCGTCCTCGCCATGCGCGTCTCCTGCCCCTTCCCCGTTCATTCCCTGCTATTGTATCCTCTCCCCCGCCGCTTTTCAAGCGAACAAACGGGAGCGGCGCCGCTGCGCCGCTCCCGCTGTTCCTTTTGCGTCTGTTTCAGGGCCGCCCGGTTTTTACCACTGGGCGTTCTTCCATTTTTCGTACTGTTCCTGCGCCGCGTCCCGCAGCTTGTCGATGCCGGCTTCCTTCAGGGCTTTCTTTCCGGCTTCGATTCCCTTCTCGGGGTCATCCGGATCCGTCGCGCCGCACATCAGGGGATTGAAGTAAGTCTTTACGGCTTCGTTGACCTTCTCGGTCTCTTCCTTGAGCTTTTTCTTGTTGAAACGGAAGCCCAGGGAAGCCGTTTCCGTCGCGTCCGCCGCGAACTCGATCAGTTTCGGGTTCTTTTCCGGGTCCTCGGTTTCGAGCACCTTCTGCAGCGTCACGTCGCCCACGGTCCAGGCGCCGCCGTGCAGCGTGTACCAGGCCTTGTCCGTGTTCCGGACCTTCAGGTCGTCCACTTTCTCGTAGTTGACGCCTTCCACGCCGAAGAGCATCAGGTTCACCAGCGTGGCGTCGCTGTGCATCAGGTTCAGGTACTTCATCGCCAGGTCGGGATTGACCTCGGGCGAGCTGGGAATCGCGAACATGGAGCCGGCGGTATGGGCGGTCACAATGTACTTGGGCTGCATGATGATCTCCGCCACCTCGAAGGGCTCGGCGCCTTCCTGGTGCTTTTCGGTATACAGCTCAATGCCCTTGGTGTTGTTGCCCTTGACGGCCATGGTGTAAACCAGGAAATCTCCCTTGCCGAAGAGCACTTCCCCGTCGCTCTTGGTGGTGTGGACCGCGTCCGGATTGATGTAGCCGGCCTGCGCCCACTTGTACATGAGGCGGATATGCTCCTCCTCCTCGGGGGTCTCAAAGATGCTGTAAACCGTCTCGTCGAACTCGCCGGAATCCAGCTTGGCCATGCGCATGGCGATCGCGTTGTTTTCCAGGCCGGACCAGTCGTTGATCCAGGGCTCGTCCACCCAGCGTCCCGGAGGATCCATGTCCATCAGGTAGGGATAGCTGTCCGGATACTTTTCCTTATAGGCTTTCAGCCACGGTTCCAGATCCGCGGTGGATTTGATTTCGTCCTTGCTCAGGTCCCAGCCGATGGCGTCGGCCGCCGTCTTGTTGACGATGAAGCCCTGGGGAACGCACAGTTCCTTGTTGGTGGGCACGCCGTAAATCTGTCCCTTGTAGGTTACGCCTGCCCAGAAGCCTTCCGGCAGGGTCTTCAGGATATCCTGCCCGTTGCTCTCCAGCAGGTCGCCCAGGGGCAGCAGCGCCTTGGCTTCCGCCAGGTCGGTGTATCCCTTCCAGTCGGCGGTGAAAACCAGGTCCATCTTCGCCTTCTTGCGGGTCTCCTTGTTGAGCAGAACGTCGATGACCTCCTTCTCATAGTCGTCCCAGTTGACGATATGGAAGGAAACGCGCGCGTCAATCAGCGGCTCGATGTATTTGTTGATCGCTTCTTCCACGTCGGCCCGGATCTCCGGATTGTCGCCGTTGCCGATCCAGTAGATGTCCAGCGTGTAGGGCTCCGCGGCGAAAGCGGACGGAACCAGCGCCAGCATCATGATCAATGCCAAAAGCAGGGAAACCAGTTTACGCATGAAACGTTCCTCCTTATGAAATTGCACACAGCTATGCCTTGGCGGCATCTTTTGGTTCTTATACAATAGCACATTTCGGTTTTCTGTACAAGAATGAAATTGCCGGACCGCGCATTTCCTTTACCAGACGGAGAAGAAGAATCCCGCCAGCGGAGAGAGCACCATCATGATGATGGAGAACGTGAAGCTCTCGATGGAAATCAGGGTCGCCCGCTGCTCCGAGGGGAACATGGACTGCAGGCGGGTATTCGTGCGCACCTGCAGGGCGTCGTCCGCCATCGCCGCGATAAACCCGCCGGCAGTCATTACCGCCGGAAGGCCGGTATGCTCCAGCAGAATCCCCGCCAGAATCAGGCAGCCGGAAACCGCGAAAACCGCCCGGTAGCCGTGCTTTCTGAATTTCAGGATCAGCTTCGCGCCGAGGATACCGCCCAGCTCCATAACAAACAGCGCCGGTCCCAGCCATCCCTCCGGTATCCCGGCCGCCGGAAGCTTCGCCTGCAGGAAAAACAGCAGCAGAATGTCCGCCGCGCCGATCAGCGAGTTGGTCATCATCAGGAGGAAGGCTTTCATCTCTTTCCGCAGGAAGCGCAGGCTGTCCCGAAAGCAGTTCAGCAGCGCTTTCCAGCCGGAGGGCGCCTTTTCCCGGGGTTCCCCGTCCTCCGCCCGGATTTCCTTCAGCGTGGCCAGCACCGCCAGCTGAATCCCGCAGGTCACGATCCCCGTCGCGTAGGCGATCCGGTATCCGATAATCAGCGCGAATCCGGCGCACAGGGTGGAAATTCCGCTGCACAGCCGGTAGATGATCAGCTGGCTGGATTCATACCGGTCGTAGGTCTGCTCCTGCCTGACGGATTTCAGCGAGTCGAAGGCCAGCGCGTCGCCCGATCCGGAGGCGAAGCTGTCGCTGACCGCGATCAGCGCGATGGACAGGCAGACCAGGGGCAGGCTGCGGGAAAGGATCATGACGCCGCAGGACAGGATATGGATCACCGTGCTGATCATCAGCATCCGTTTCCGTCCGTAGACGTCCGCCAGCGTTCCGGAAGGGATCTCTGTCAGCAGGCTCGCGATATGGTAGCAGGTTTCCGCCAGGCCGATTTCCACCAGGCTGAAGCCTCTCGAGGCCAGGATCGCCACCCAGGCCCCCGTCAGGGATAAATTGCCGAGAATGGAGGAAGCGTAAAGCTTCCGGATCTGATTTTTAATTTTGAACATAAAAAATAACTCCTTACCATTTCATTTTCTGGTGAAGGAGAATATATACCAGGTGAACCGGGTTGCACAGAAGACTTCCGGCGCCGGCTGAAAAAAGGCATACTTCCCCCTTTACAGGGTTTTGTCAACGCCTTTGAACAGCAGCACACCGATCATCTTCCACAGCACAGGACCGGCCCTCCTTATCATCTTTCCCTGTTATCCTATCCTCTGCCGGGCGTTCTGTCAAGAGAAAAGCAGAAGCGCCTCCTGTCCGCTGAATGCCGGCGGACGGAGGCGCTTCTGTTATGCTCTCTGCGGATTATTCCGCGGTCGCGGGCTGGATGGAAGCCAGAACGGCGGCGGCGGCAACCTTGGCGTTGTCGTCTTCCACGGGTCCTACGGAAACCTCCAGGATGTAGCCCTTCTCAGTGGTGAAGGAGCAGCACAGGTTGCCGTTGAAGGCATAGGAAACGCAGGGCAGGCCGTTCACGGTGCCGGTCTCGATCTCGGTGGCGCCGGCTTCAGGCAGATTCGCGGTATAGTCTTCCAGGGTCATGCCGTTCACGTCGACATACTGGATCGCGATGGCGGAACCGTCTTCCGCGGCATAGTATCCGATATAGCCGTTCTGACGGTCTTCATCGGACAGCTCCTGGGCGACCATGCCGTTGAAAATAAAAACTTTCACGGCGATCTCATCAAAGGTGACGAATTCACCGGTAACGCCGGCAGCTTCCAGTGTGGGCGCAATCTGTTCCCAGGTGATTTCGTTTTCCGCCAGGGCAGTGCAGCCCAGCATCAGGCACAGGGCCAGCATCAAAGCAAAAACTTTCTTCATGGTATTACCTCTCCTCCGGGGGGCGTAATCCCCTCTCTATTTGCGCTGCTCATTCCGCAGCGCAGCCAGCACATTATTATACAGAAAATGGATTTGATTTCAAGCATAAAAAATCCGCGGGGATTCCGCGTCCCGTCCTGCTGCGTTGACTGCCCGATTCCGTTACGGTCAGAATCCGATCCTCCGGATTGCCTCCGCCAGGTTCCTTCCGCAGGTTTCCGCACCCAGCGCGTTGGGGTGCAGGTTGTCCAGGAAATATTCCGGAAGGTGCGGAACCAGTTTAAATCCGTCAACCACTTTTACGTTCGGGTAACGTCCGGCAATTGTTTTCACATTTTCGCAGAAACGGACCAGCACGGGAATCTGTTCCGGCAGATCTCCCCGCCACAGCGGTGAGATGCACAGGATCGGAATCTGATTTCCATAGATACCAGTCAGCGTTTCATAGTATTCTTCCACGTCCTTCATGGTCTCACAGCCGAACTGGTTCGTTCCCAGTGCAACGATGAGTTTATCCGGCGTATAGCCGTCCATCAGCCCGGTACTCAGACAAGAATATACCCTCTGAACCCGCGCACAGAATAGTATGA
>CAMJTZ010000055.1 GCA_946408865.1 uncultured Clostridia bacterium | reverse complement strand
TTCTCAGAAAGTGTCATAACTCATCTCTGCTTTCTTCGCCTTTTCTTCCACTTCTCCTGTTTTCCTTCTCAAACACGTGTCGAAGCAGATGCTGATTATTTGTAAAGTATACTGCTTCATTCCGGAATGATCAAGCCATGAACACAAAGATCACAAAGAAGGTATGATGACGGGGCTCACCCTGTATGGCACCTCCAAGCGCGCCGTCACATACTTCACCCGCTCCCTTGCCAAAGAAAGCCGGGACCTGACCGGCGGCAGAATTCTCGTCTGCCGCCTGACGCCCGGAATCATGATCACCGACTTCCTTCATACTGCCAACGGCGGCAGCACCCGGATCGAGCTGCCTGAAAAAACCAGAAAGGTTTACAATATCCTCGGTGACCGGCCGGAGACAATTGCGGAATACGCGGCTCCCAGAATGCTGGCAAACACAAAAAACGACGCCAGGATCATATGGCTTACGAACCGCCGCGTCTTTGGCCGCTTTCTGACCGCGGGTTTCCGAAAGCGGGACTTCTTCACATAAACCACGGAACACGGGAAGAAGCAGAGAAACCCCGGTTCAGCGCCTTTGTCGTAAAAGAAGCCCCCTGCACGGTTTTTCTCTCGTGCAGGGGACTTTCTGGTCTCACGCCACCAGCCACTTGTACTTTTCGACACTGTACAGCGGAATAAACGGAACCATGATGGGAACAGTCTTCACGTATTTCTGATATTCGGGATCTTTCCCGTAGTTTTTGTTCTGCCGGATCTCCAGCCGCCGTGCTCCGCTGAACATGACGAAGATGATTCCGATATATCCGAGCAGGCATGGCACCCACTGCCAGCCGTGTACAGAACCGATACCGGTCAGGACCACACCGGTCCAGAATACCATTTCGCCCAGATAGTTCGGGCAGCGAACCAGGCGGTAGAGGCCTGTGTCCACAAAGCGCTTCGGATTGACTTTCTTGGCTTTGCTCTTCTGGAGATCCGCGACCGTTTCCAGGCTGAGTCCGCCAAGCATGACAGCTGCGCCGATAAAGGTCCACGCCCCGGAACCGCTGCCGTTCTCCAGCCGGTAGAACACGGGCAGGACTTGCAGCACATACAGCAGCGCACAGGTGATCCAGATTGCCACCTTCACGCCTGTGGGAACGTCCTTTTTAATCTCTCCGGTCATGTTCCTGTTGTAGGACGCGCTCTTCACTTCCCGGTAAGCCAGGTATCCGCTCAGCCTGAACCCGTACAGCATGAACAGCACGCAGCAGAGGAGCGTACCGGGGGTGAGTTTCTGGCCGATGCCGTAAAGGATCAGCATCAGGATTCCTTCCCCCGCGATGGAAAAACCATAGCCCAGGGAAATAAACCATACATACCGCTTAAAGCCGATTGCGCTGATCGCAAGCGCCGCCGCAAACAGCAGCCAGATATACAGAGGAAATACCATTACATCCGTCTCCTTTTCATGTCTTTTTTCCCTTCGTTTTCCGGATCAGCGGACCCCGTACATATGCTGGAGAATCAGCCTCTCGGCGGTTTCGCGTCCGAACAGTTTGGTCACCTGGTTGACCGCCGGCCCGCCGCTGGCCAGCAGCGATTCGGCGAAGTGCCGGGACTTTGCCTGCTTTTCCCCCGGGTCGCAATCCGGCGCGGAAGCAAGCAGGGAAAGATACTTCCCGGCGCAGTCACGGGCCGCTCCTGCCAGCCGGTCAGAAACGCCTTTCCCGGTTTTGTGGTAGGAGCAGGGATACAGGATATCGTCATACCAGTGGGTCCCGGCGGAGGTATAGTCGGTCAGGTCCGCATCCCGGTCACGGATCTTCTGCAGCGCCTCCTGCAGTTCTTTCGCTTCATACGCAATCTGCGTATTGTACAGTTCCACAATCTGGGTTTCTTTCCCGGCCGCCTTCACATAGTCCAGGTTGATCAGCGGCACGTCCTTATGCGTGACGGACAGGACGACGGTCTCCATCCGCATCAGCCCGAGCATGGCCTTCATCCGCATGATGCAGAGATGTCCGAGCTCCTGAACCTCATAGGATTCCGTTTCAAAGGTAAAGCCTTTTTTGGCCAGCCGGGCGTCCGCGCCCAGGTCCAGCTGCTTCAGTGAGTATGATTTGGAAAGCTGCTCCCGTATCCAGTTTCCGACGCCCTGTTCAGTCTTCATCAGTGCAAACATCTCCTGTTCAAAGTCATATATTCCGTATGCAAAACAATATTCCATGCGCAAATATTCATCTGCATTGTATTCCTTATTTTACCATATGCCGGAGAAGAAGAAAAGCTTTCAGAAAGCGGGACTTCTCTGCTTAAGCCATGGAACACGGAGAACAGCTGAGAATCCCCATTTCTTTCTCCAGCAGCCGGAACACATTCGCGACCAGGTACCCGTCTGCAACCGCGTGGTTCAGCCGGACGCTGACCGGCATCATCAGCCGGCCGTTCTCCTCCCGGTATTTTCCCCAGTTCACGATCGGCAGGAAATACAGATAGCCGTCCGGCAGTTCGATATGCATCGCGTCGTAGGAAAGCCAGGAGATATAGGAGGCGTCGAACCAGTTCGGATGGTTTGCCGCGTCCAGGCCGTACTCCCTGGTCTTTTTTGCCGCTTCCACATCCGCCAGGGCGTTCCGGTAAAAGACCGCGTAGTCTTCGCTGTAGGTGGTATACACCGGCGTACAGGTTTCCGTGTCTTCGTGAAACACATACTGGGTGGGATGAATCCGGTCATAGCAGATCAGCTCCCCGCTCTGCCACAGCCAGGCCATCCTGTAATCCTCCCTGGAATTCAGAACCTTCGAGAGCACATACAGGAAATTGATATAGAACCTGGTTCCGTTTGCTTTCGACCACCGGACCAGATCCGTCACATCCACCCGGGCCGTCATGGAAACGGAGCATTTGCAATCCTCGGAAAAATGGCGGAAAACGCCCTTCCGGTAATACTGCTCCCGGTCGATTACTTTGTAATTCATGTCTGCCATCCCCTATTCATCTCCTCTGTCGGTAATGCTTATCATAGCAAAGGAAAACCGGTTCCGTCAAAAAAGAGCGGCCTCATGATGAAGCCGCTCTTCCGGTATCCTGTCAGAAAGACTGCTCAGGCCTTTTTGCTGTCCAGGAATTTGTAGACGATCGCCGCCAGAATTCCGCCGACCAGCGGAGCCAGCAGGAATACCCAGATGCCGTTCAGGTTTCCGGCGATCAGGGCCGGTCCGAAGGAGCGGGCAGGATTGACGGAAGTGCCGGTGAAGGAAATGCCAAGCAGATGCACCAGCACCAGCGCGCCGCCGATGACCAGTCCGGCCACACTGCTGTTGCTCTCCCGGGAGGTAACCCCCAGGATGGCGATCACGAACACAAACGTCAGGATGACTTCAATCACGAAGCTCAGGAGCGCGTCCCCGCTGTACAGGGCGTTCGTACCCAGCTTGGCGGTATCCTTGACAATCAGGTTCAGCACGGCCGCGCCGGCGATACCGCCGGCAAACTGCGCAACGATATAGCCGCAGAAGTCCTTCAGGCTGATCTTGCCGCTGGCCAGCATCGCGATGGATACCGCGGGATTGATATGGCATCCGGATACATTGCCGATGGAATAAGCCATCGCCACGATGACCAGGCCGAAAGCCAGCGCTGTCCCGATCAGTCCGGCAATACTGCCGTCGCAGATCTGTCCGGCAACGCCGCAGGCAAACAGCACCAGCACAAATGTTCCGATACATTCCGCCACATACTTTTTGATACTTTCCATAAAGATCCCCTTTCCCGGTTTTCTTTTTTCGAAACCGGGACATATTGTAGCGCTTTTCCGGAAATGATTCAATATTTTGTATAAATCGGCGCAGCAAACAGGATAGGGCATCTTGGACGGATGCGTTCAGCCGATCCGGCTGATCTTTTCCTCATGCAGCTCGTGCGGTTCCTTGGTGTCCTCCGCGTATCCCAGGGACAGCGCGATCACAAAGTCATATCCCTCGGGGCACCGGAGCTTCGCCCGGAGCTCATCCGCCTTTTCTCCCCTGAACGCAGCCTTCGACAGGCCGAGAATGACGCTTCCGATCCCCAGTCCTTCCGCCGCCAGCGCCATGTTCTCCACGGCGATGCCGCAATCGACGTCCGTCCAGTCGAAATTCTTCTCGCCGAAGATGAAGAGGACCGTCGGCGCGTAGTAGAAGATCTGGAATTTCGGATCCGCAAAGCGGGGGCTTCCGTTTTTCCCCAGCATGCGCGCCGCTTCGTCATGAACCTCCTGAATCAGCGCGGCGTCCCGGACGACCGAAAAGTGCCATGGCTGATGGTTCCTCGCACTGGGGGACTGAAGGCCCGCCTTCAGGATCTGCACAAGCGCTTCCTCCGGGATCTGTTTCGCCTGGTAAACCCTGTGTGACCTGCGTTTTTCAATTGCCTGCAATACTTCCATCTTTGTTTCCTCCTTTTTTTCATATGCCAGTCTGGGGTAATGATCCTCCTGCACGTAAATTGTACCGCAGTGGGTAAAGCCCAGTTTCCGGAGAAGATTCTGCATCACGGTATTGTCGCCGTGGGTATCCATCCGGAGATGGCCGCACTGCGCGAAAGCCCAGTTGATACAGAACGCGCCCGTGCCTTTTTCGGAGCCGTCTGAAGCAATCCGGTGCACGACGCCGTAAGGACTGTCGTCCAGCCATTTTCCGTCGGTAATCTCCCGGTACGTCGGTTCAATATCCGGTCCCTGAACAAAGAAGAAAGTACCGATTACTTTCCCGGCGTCATTTTCACAGACATAGCTGCTGCCTTCCGCAATATCGTTCCGGATCAGCGTTTCCGGAGGCCAGCAGGTAGGACCCCACTGATTCGGATTTCCGTGCTGCGCCATAAACTGCCTGGCATACGCATAGATTTCCATGATCCGGTCCAGATCCTGCAGAACACTTTTCCTGATCCTCATCTTCGGCATTCCCCCTCGTCTTTTTTTCCGCACGGCAGCGGATCCCTTTTATCCTTTTTTGCGGACACAGCGCAGCGTCCTGAGGTATTCCTTGCGTTCATCCGGAACACGGAAGCTTTCGCAGGCTTTCCGGATCGCCATGTTATGCGTCCACGGATCAAGCCTGCGGGTTTCGATATACTTTACCGCGTCATCCCACTGTTTGACCAGCGCTTCGGCAAAGAGCCAGGCGGTCATGATGTTCACATAGTATTCCTCCGACCGGAGATCCGCCGGCAGGTCGAGATACTCCGGCTTGAAATCTTCGTCCAGATAGTTCGCCAGCAGGATCCGCATCCCGCAGCGGCGGGTATAGGTCGCTTCGGAAGCAATCCATTGCTGTACTCTCCCGATCAGTTCCGCCCGGTGCTTTCTGAAGCAGGCAGGGTTCACCGCGTCGTTGACCGCCCAGTTGTCGATATAGGGCATAAACGCCTCCAGCGCCGAAACACAGGCATCAAAATCCCTGATCCGGTTGATCAGTGCCGCGTGCAGACAGTTTTCCTCATGCCAGGCGTGCGGAAGCGACGCGAGAAACACCGGTATAACCGGATCATCCCCGATCTGCCGGATGATCTTTTTATACTCCGGGGAGCGAATGCCGATCATCTTTTCCCGGGGCACTGTGGGGATCAGTTTGGCGGAGAAATCGGCGTATGGCGTATCCCGGTACTGAAACAGCAGCTGCTGCAGATCATCTAGCGTCATCACGGACAGGCCTCCTTCATCGTACTGACTCCCGATCCGGCGGTTTTTCCTTCTTCGCCGCTGCTGCATTTCAGGAGCGTCCGTTCCATTTCAATGCATTCCCATCTGCCGTCCGGCATCTGGTAAAAGGTGTTTTCCCCGACGGAACGAAAACCGGCGGATTCGTAGCAGCGCCGCGCGGCGGGATTGTTTGCAAACACGCCCAGCGTAACCGTATCGGCTTTCAGAACATCCCTCGCGTAGTCAAGGGCTGTTTCCAGCATTTCCCGGCCTTTTCCGCGTCCCCGAAGAACCGGGTCGATAATCACAAACCCGAACCGCACCCGGGTCCGGTCCGCCGCGTCCGGATACCGGATGATAAGATGCCCCGCAACGCGGTCTGATGATTCGACAGCTGTCAGGGGAAAGAAGCAGCCGCTTGCGAGCGCGGGTTCATAATTCCGGTTCAGGTCATCTCCGGAAACCGGGAACCGGCCAAGCCTGTCGGCAGACCATTGGTACAGGCTTTTTTCGTTCTCAATCCAGCTGCAGATGATCTCTGCGTCTTCCTTCCTGTATTCCCTGAGCTCCATAATCCTTTACTCCTTCCGGACAGAATGGCAGCGGCACGCCTTTGGTTTCACTTCTTTTTCACTTCTTTTTCAATATTGTTTTTCCCTGCCTCCTGATGTACAATCCGCGTATAGGAGCTCATTTAGTCTGACTTTTTCTTCTCCGGCAATTTATTTGGAACGGAGATGCTGGAACGGACGGTCTTTTTGTTCCGTTTTTTCAGGTTTTGCTGTAATCATAGTGGCTCACTGGCGAAAGGTTCAGGATGCAAAGCACCGCGCCGTTGTAATCCCAGGGATTCCGGCGGATGTACGCCAGAATGTTCCGGTCCGCGTCTCCCCGGTTCACCCATTCAAAAGTGGCCGGGTTTTTACTGTCGGAATGCAGCGAGGGATACATTTTGTACAGTCCCGCCAGGTTCCGCACGCACTGCATCACATTCAATCCAGCTGCTCCATGGTCAAAAAGTGAGACAGGGACAAATGCTGCACTGTGCTGGTTGAAAAGTCGAAATCGTCATTCGTAATAATAATCTTTTTTCTGGACTGGTCCAGAACATTGAATAATGCAAATTCTCTCTGGCGTGTGTTTTCCTCGGCAATGGAATATGCAACCTGAATCAGGTATTCTTTCTGATCTTTTTGAGCGAGAAAATCAATTTCCCTTCCGTCTTTATTATATACCGTCACTTTATAACCCATATAGCAGAGTTCATTGAACACAATGTTTTCAAGATTATGCGTCAGGTCAGGCAAACCGCTTCTCTGCCGGATTGTGTTGAAGGAAACATCTTCATCATACAGCTTTACATAAAAGGACAATTCCCGTTTTGCCCTGGTGGAATACTGCGGAACCCTTCGAACGACATAGGCCTCTTCCAGATAGGAAAGATATTTCATGACCGTATTGATGGAACAATTCAGCTTTTCTGAAGAAAGGTAATGCTGTATGGAGTTGGCACTGAAGATTCTGGCGTTTGAGATCAGGATATAATTCACCAGTCTCCTGAAGAGCTCCGTCTTTCGGATTCTGTATCTGTTCTGAATATCATTGATGACAATCGTTTGGTTGAGATCATTCAGATACTGGATGATGGAAGCTTTGTCCGGTTGTTCAATAACCTTCGGAAAGCCGCCGTAAGTCAGATAATCGGAGATACTGTATTGTTTTCCCAGGCTTTGCGCATATTCATTGATTTCCTTGTACACAAAAGGCCTGATACAGAACGAAACATATCTTCCGCTGAGTTCTTTGGTAAATTCTCCTGCCAGCAAACGGGAATTGCTGCCGGAAATAAAGAGGGAAATATTCTCAAGCCGGAGAGAACGGCAGGCGATGTTCCAGCCATCCACCAGCTGAACCTCATCCAGAAAAACATACAGTTTCTGATCCTGCGGGATCCTTGCTTTGACGTAGGAAACCAGAGATTTGGCATCCGGTATTTCCAAAGAATACTCAATCAGCTCAAAATTCAGGCTGAGAACAGCTTTTCCTTCCGACTGCACTTCTTTTTCAATCTGTGACAGGATGACTGATTTTCCGCATCTGCGTATCCCGGTGATGACTTTGATCAGATCACTGTCATAAAACGGCCGAATCATATTGATATAATGATGGCGAATGATCATTCATATGGCCTCCTTCAGATGCTCTGTTCACATCTTACTGAATGATTTGATTTAAGTCAAGCATACTTTTCAGTAATAATTAAAACTGCTAAGTAATTACTGAATTTTTTCACTAATATTGAAAATATTGCTAATCTCCCTGTTTTCAGTCTGAATATAAACAAAGTGTCCGGCAGAAAAGCCAATAAACTCGCTTCGGTTTGAAGTTCCTGGAGGAGTATATGGTACTTTTACGAAAAGCATCTCTATTTTTCAATATAATTGTTTTTTGTCAAAAATCTTTGTGAGATTTCTACGGGGTATCACCTTGAGGGCATAAAAAAAGCGCCGCGAAATGCGACGCTCGATAAGAATCGTTTCGTGTTAATTTGCAAACAGGGGTTCCAGCGTCTCTGCGTTTTCCTCCAATACCTTCAGCACCCACACACTCCAGTGACGGGCATCCTTCGTGGAAGAACCGAACACATAGTCCTCCTGTCCGTAGTCGATGACGTCGAAAGCAGGAGTCGCCTTACTGGCACCTTTAGTGCGATAGTTGGTCATCAGATCAGCAAGGGAGAAAGAGATTATTCCGTCTTCGTTCAGAGTAACCCAGCCGCTCAGATCTGTGCCGGAAGCGGATTCAGAGGTTCCGTTTGCAGTCTGCACTTCAGCAGCGGGCTTATCGATGGTGGCCGCGCCCTCCACATACTTTCCGTACATCTGATCCACATAAAGCGCAAGTGAGTTGCCGAGGATCTCGCTGGGCACATGGCCGCCGTCCCACTGCCACTCAATAACCGCGTCCGTGCCGTTATTCAGCCAGGCGATTTCCATGTTCAGCGAGTTGAACATGGCGATATCGCCCTCGGCCGCGCCGCAGACGATCCGCGCCCAGGCGGGAGCCGCGGTGCCCTCTGCGCCGATATAATTCAGCGGGTTGTAGAGATCCACCAGGTTCTTCCCGTAGGCGTCACCCGCTTCAATCTCCGCGATATCTGCCTGATAGGCTTCCAGAATCTCAGCGTAGGAGCTGTAATTGGAGGAATTGGTGGTGCTGGTGGCAGACTGGGTGGAGCCTGCGTCGGGGGTGCCGACCTCCATCTCGTCACCGCTGGGCGCTTCACCCTCAGCTATTTCCGTCATATCGGAAGGCACGTCGCCTTCGGACATTTCAGCCTCATCTGTTTCTGCGATATCGCTGGAATCAGACTGTCCGGGGAAGCCGGAGAAGTTACCGCCAGGGCTGCCGCTCATTCCATCGGGAGGAGTACCGCCAGGGCCGCCCTTGCCACCGTCCGGAGGCGTTCCGCCGGGACCACCGCCCATGCCCGCACCGGGTCCGCCCATGCCGCCGGAGGAAGCTTTGGTATAGCGGCCTTCGATGAAAGCAGTCGTACGATCCAGTGATGTCATGGCAGCAACGGACTCATCACTCAGCGCAGCTCCATCCGCATCAAACCATGTCCATCCCTCGGCGTAGCTCAGGCTGTCCACGTACCATTGCAGGTTCTCCATAAACTCTGCCAGATACAGATCCAGATAGGTACCGCCATATCCGTTGGTGTCAGCATACTTCTCAGTATCATATTCGATGGTCAACGCCACAGTGCTGTTCAGCGCGCCGTCTCCATCCAGGTCGAAGCCGACCTTCGCTTCCTGCACTGTCAGCTTCTGGCCGTTGATGTATTCCATATACTCCTGGCTGAGGATGCCGGCCAGCGCCTGCTGAAATCCCGTATTGAAGCTGTAGCACGTATTCAGGGTGTACTCGAAGGCCATGGCCATATCGGCCTCATACAGGGAAGTGATGGCGCTGTAGGCCACACAGCCCCACGCGCCATCGGACAGTTCCACTTCCTCGCCGTTGACGGTGACTGTCGTGCAATAGGTGCCGTCCCCATTTTTATAGACGCCCACTGCGCCCACGGCGATCTGGTAATCGTAGAAATCGGGATTGTTGCCAGTGGCCGCGAACATCGCCGCGTGTGCGCCGCCGCCGCTGCCGCCGGTGGAGACCCAGTAGTTTACGCTGCCGGGCAGGTTGCCCAGCAGGATGTTGAACTTCACAAAGCGAGCCGCAGCCTTCTGATCCACCAGGCAGGAAGGCGCGTCGCCGGTATAAACCGTTGCGCCGGTCTCGTCGGTGTAACTGTCCTGCTTTCCCCGGTTGCCACAGGCCACGTTGATGTAGCCCTCGGCGGCATAGGTGGCGGAAGCGGTGGTGTTGGTGGAACTGCCGTAGCCCGCCGCGCCGGTGTTCAGGATGACCGGAGCGGTCGCCGCGGTGTAGATCTGTCCGTTGGTGCTGGTAACGGTTGCCTCATAATCGATCACCAGACTGCCCTTGACAGCTTCGCTGCAGTTTTCAGATGTTACATCCGCTACGCCGTCGCCGTCCGTATCAATGCCTGTCACATACGCGCCGGGCACGCAGACGGATACGCCTTCCTTGTCGGCAATCACCGGATTGGTTACAGCCGTCACAATGGACAGCGTCCAGGCGTCAGACGACGCACTGTAGGACCATTCCTGATCCATGTTCTTCAGATTCAGGGCATATTCGATGGCTTCCTTGTCAGACGCTTCGCCGGTTTCCGCCACAGCGGCACAGCCGGTCAGTGCCATGACGAACGCCAACAGACCAGAGAACCATTTCTTCATGCGCATAACCTCCTGCAAGTATTGTGCGGGATCCTCTCCCGTGCGAAATGGAGTGTAGCACATGAAGATTGAAAAATGATTGAAGCCTTTTCAGTTTTTTGACAGGGGGCAGCAGGGTCGTGAAGGTAATCGTCCCATCCTTAGGACAGATCAGTTTACTGCCACGCCGTTTACATACAGCGCGTAGCCGTTCAGATTGACATTGCTCAG
>CAMJTZ010000054.1 GCA_946408865.1 uncultured Clostridia bacterium | reverse complement strand
ACTACGCGGACAAGAAGAAGTGGCAGAAGATGGCGGTGATCAACACAGCCATGTCCGGTATCTTCTCCTCCGACCGCACCATCCGGGAGTACAACGATACCATCTGGCATCTGGAACCCGTGGGACAAAAGAAAAAGAAGTAAGACTCAACCAGAAAGGGTTCAGGCAAACGCCTGAACCCTTTCTGCTGTTTCCGGGAGACACGGATGCTGTCAGCGGCGGACCGTGAAACGAAAAACGTTCCAGGAGGACCGGTGCAGCTTCGCTGTGAGGATTCCGCGGTCAAGAGAAGTGTCCCGGTTTTGCTTCGGGACGAGAACGCCGGGGTTTTCATAAGTGTTGTGCGCATCCGGATCTTCGGCATACAGTTCGGTATGCTCCGTGAAGGTGAGGCCGTTGAACCCCCGGAGGTCCATCGTCAGGAGCTGATCTTCCTTCAGATCAGCATTAAGAACAAAAACCGTGAGTTCCCCTGTTTCCGGATGAATGGCTGCAGCTGTCTGCACCGTTTCGACATCTTCAAAGCCGCCGTACTGATTCATATCATCGATCGCATAGCCGGGAACATCATAACGGTCACAGGTTACGCGGCATTGCAGGGAAGTGGCACCGGCCACACGGTGCATGTCCATGAACGGGTAATACGCGGCGCCTTTCCAGACGTTTTCGTGGCTGGTGGCGCAAAGGGAGTTCAGGCCGCCGGTTGCGCAGCCGATTTTGATACGGTCCGCATGGCGGAGCAGCACAAGCAGAATCCCTGCCTCCGCAAGCGCACGCGGCATTTCACCGTCATACGGCGGCATGCGGCGCGTGGACCAGTCATCCGGATCATGACGGATATAGGTACGATCCGGATCCAGATTGAGGAAGCTGACGGCATTCTGTCTGCCGCCTTTGCCCAGATGCGCTTCACCACGGGGACGAATGAAGGAAGCATACTCATCCAGGGCAAGCATCATCGTCTTGTTTACGCGAAGCCTGGTACGCAGGAAATCACACAGGGCGATCTCCGTACGGATGTAATCCTCGAAAGCCTGATAGCCTGCCAGCAGCGCTTCGGGAAGATCCGGCGGAGCAGCGTGATAATGATGCAGGGAAATATAATCCACAGTTTCGTAGCATTCGGTGAGCGCCTGCAGATCCCAGTCAGGGTAATGATTCAGGAAAGGAGAGGAAGATACACAGGCAACCGTTTCAATCCGGGGATCGGCAAACTTCATGGCTTTGGAGGTTTCATGGGCCAGGATACCGTAGTCCCGGGGATTGCGCTCATAGGAAGCGACCTGCCAGGGACCGTCCATTTCGTTGCCAAGGCACCAGATCCTGACATTGTAGGGATCGGCATGACCGTTCTTCTTCCGCAGATCGGACCAGTATGTTCCGCCGGGATGATTGGAATATTCCACGCAGTCGACTGCATCCTGCAGGGTGCCGGTGGCGAGATTTACAGTGTAAATCGGTTCAGCGCCTACCTTTTCCGCCCACTGGAGATACTCGTCGTGACCGACTTCATTGGTGATATACTGGAACCAGGCAAGATCCAGATGCGACCTGCGCTGTGAAAGCGGACCGATGGAATCCTTCCACTGCCAGGCAGAAACAAAATTTCCGCCGGGAAGACGAACCGCAGGGAGGCCGGCCTCCTTCAAGGCTGCGATAAAATCCTGACGCATGCCCTGCGGATCCGCGGAAGGATGCTTCGGATTGAACATGCTTCCGTTCACCATCGAGCCGATGGGCTCCAGGAAGGCACCGAAAAGCCGCGGGGAGATTTCACCGATGGTATAATCCGGATGGACTGTGACAGACGCTTTTTTCATACAGAATCTTTCCTTTCCCGGCGAAGAACCGAAAAGCTTTTTTCCGCAAGGAATAAAAAGAGTATAACACAGAACCCTTTACACCGGAACAGAAACGCGAAGGAAAGAACGGAAGACCTGCTGAAAAAAACGGAAAGGGATTGAAAGACTGCACTGCAGGCGCTACAATACAGGAAAAGGGAAAGACGGAACCCGGCATTTCCGGACATATAAAAGGAGGGACCTGTTCATGGCTGCAACAGAAAAAAAAACCGCTGCCGCAAAAAAGACGGAAACAACAGCGAAGAAGACGGTGACAACAGCAAAGAAGACAGCCGCTTCTGCCGAAAAGAAGACGGAAACTGCCGCGAAGACGACGACAGCCGCGAAGAAAACGGCAGTGACAACCAAGAAGACAACTGCAGCTTCCGCCAAGAAGACGGAAACTGCCGCGAAGACGACGACAGCCGCCAAGAAAACGGCAGCGACAGCCAAGAAGACAACTGCTGCTCCCGCGAAGAAGCCAGCTGCTGCGAAAAAGCCGGCGGCGGCTGCGGGCGGTTCCATGAAGGTGACGGCTGCGGAGAAGAAAATGGTGGAAGCCTACCGTGACGCATCCGCAGATCTGAAAAAGATTGCCCTGAAAGTTCTGAAAGGTGAATACGGCGAAACGGTTACGAAGCTGCTGAACGTCGTGGGCGGCGGAGGGGTATCCTCCGGTGCGGCAGGCAATATCAGCAACAAGATCGGCGATATTCTGGGCGGGCTGATCGGCGGAAAATAAAAACGGAGGCTGCAGAGCAATGCGGCCGGCGGGAAAAGAAGAAGGCAGGGAAGTCGGTTCCCTGCCTTTTTGCAATGCTGATTTATCCTGTTACTGAACAACGATCGTGGTGTCGCCGGTAATCTCCAGGCGGAAGGAAGTGCTGCCCGCATGTTCCGGAGCGCCGCCGTTGATGCTGTAACCTGCGTCCGCATTATCCGTAAAGACAATAATTGTCGCGCCGGACGGAACGGTGCCGCTGGTGACAGAACTGAGACCGCCTTTGCGGTAGGTGAAGGAGCATCCTGTGCAGGTGACCTGGCAGGGAGTGTCAGGATCCACATCTGCAGCAGAACCGGTCTGATCTGCTTTCGCAGAAATGCTCAGGTCTGTCATGATGTTCTTCAGCACGAAGCCGGTAACGCTTTCGACAGGCTCGATCCGGATGCCGTTGATGAGCCAGTATCTGACGGGAACATCGGAACGGACCGCCACGCTGCCCGCATTCTCAAAGGTCAGGGTGGAAGCTGCCTGCTCTTCCAGCAGATTGCCGCGGGCATCCACAGGGCAGAGCATCAGGTTTTCCGCGGAAACGGTAATAATCCTGGGTTCATCGGGACTGTAGGGAAGGGTTTCCGGCTCTTCTGCAGGAACATCGGGCGTGACTTCCGCAGGAGTGTTTTCCGCAGGGGTTTCTTCCGCCGGAGTTTCAGCAGGCATTTCCTGTGCGGGAGCTTCAGCAGGCTCCTCACCCGGAACTGCGTCCGTGGCAGTAGCGGGAAGCTGATCCTGCTCCAGACCGTAACACCAGAGACGGACACGATCAGAATCCAGCTCATAGCCGTTGCCGGCGAGATGCATATAGACCTCCCAGCCGTGCATCGCATCAGGTACGTTGAGCAGGGTGATCTTTTTCTTTTTATCTGACGCTTTATAGTCGAACTTATCCGCCTTGAAAACATCGTCACGCAGCTGGATTACGGTAAATTCCTCGCCGGTCGCCGGGTTGACGAAACGCCAGCCGCTTTCCTTCTGGCTGAAGTTTTCCGCGTCAATGGTGAAGGTTACCTGGCGGTTTTTGTTTGTCGTTTTCGATTCCGGATGCCGGTTAATCCTCGGAGCGCCGGCGGCCAGCGCGACGGAAGCAATTCCGAGCACCAGGCAGATAACCAGCAGAAGGGAAACAATCTTTTTCATCATTAAACCTCCCTTGAGGGACCGCTGTACAGAAAAACAGTGGCAAAATTCCTATATATTGTATCACAGATCAAGCTGAAACACAAATTCAAAACGGAGAGCGGCAGATCCGCGGAGACCGGGGCGGATTTATGCTTCCTGCGGCATACGGAGCGTCAGCAGCCGGAGCATGGCAGCTTCCAGAGCGCCTTCCTGTGAAAAACGTCCGGATTTGATTCCATACTCTGCCTCAAAGCAGATGTTGACTGCGCTTTTAACCTGGCCGTTGCTCCACTGGGAGGCCTGACGGATATACTGGTCCACCGCAAAGGGAGGAACGCCAAGCGCCGTACGGATTTCCGCAGCAGATTTTTTCTCATACTGCATGATTTTAACATGCTGAAGAAGGCGGAACTGACGCAGGAGCATGGACAGCATATAGACGCGTTCCGTACCGGCCAGCAGCTGATTGCGCAGCAGCCTGAAGGCCAGCGTGCTCTGGCCGGAAACGACAGCGTCGACCATCTGGAAGACCGTACATTCCGCGGAAGGCGTGGCAACCGCGCGGACAGAATCCGGACCGACCGAAGGAGAATCCCCTGCATGCGCGGCAATTTTGGCGATCTCCGTCAGAAGCAGGCCGGTATCGCTTCCGCAGGTAAAGACCAGCAAATCGGCAGTGCGTTCGTCGCAAATCTTGCCCTGCTCTTTAAAAGCTGAAATGATGAAACCGGTCAGCTCCCGGTCCCGCAGCGGCGAGAAAACCACAACGCCATTCAGTTTTTTGATGACAGTATACAGTTTTTTCCGCCCGTCCGGTTTCTGGGTACAATAAAAAACGACGACAGCAGAAGAAGGAACAGACGGAAGATACTCTGCGAGGCGGTCATCGGCTTCGGCGCGGCCAGTGAGCGCCGGATGATTCCGGACAACAATGATCCGGCGGTCCGCCATAAAGGGAAGCGTTTCAGCCGCGGAGATGATCTGATCCGTTTCCGGCGCATCGAGCAGAGTCCGGTTCATCTCTTCGAGACCGTCGGGCAGGTTTTTCCGGTACAGTTCTTCCAGGGCTGTCTGTTTCAGATGCTCTTCCTCGCCTTCAAAGAGAAGGACAGAAGGAAGCTTGTTTTGGGCGAGCAGTTTTTCAAAATCCTTACGATCCATGATCAGAAACCTCCGGACTCAGTATCGGACAGGAAGGGAACAACAGAGAAAGCACCGTCATTGAAACGAACGGTCAGCGCACCGTGCTGCGCAGTGGACCAGACAGGGATTCCTACCGCACGCTCTGCGAAGGATTCAAATCTGGAAACTTTATTGCAGGACAGCAGAATCGTCTCCGGATTTACGGCGGAGAGGTATTCCGCGCCGGTTGAAGACGGCGAACCGTGATGCGCCGCTTTCAGCAGATCTGCCGGGACAGCGGAGTACATTTCATAGGGTCCGCTGACATCCCCGGTCTGCAGGAAGGAAACGCCTTTCAGCGACAGAAGAGAGACAAGGGAATAGTTGTTTGCGTCCTGGCGGGGACGGGTCTTTCCTGCTTCCGGCCACAGCACGGTCATTGAACCGGAAGGCAGGGAAAGGACATCTCCCCTGGAGAGTTCCCTGATTTCTGTACCGGAAGCGCGAAACATTCCGAGAAGCGAAAGAATATCCGCATCGACAAGCTGTTCTTCCGCACCGGCGGGCAGGTAAATCACGGGGACCGGTATTTCATCATCCAGCAGAGACTGCAGGCCGCCGGCATGATCCGTGTGCAGATGCGTCAGGATTACCGCATCCGGCGTGAGCCGGTTCCGGCGGAGAAAACCGCTGAGCACACCGTCATCTGTTCCGGTATCCATCGCAATGACCGTATCACGATCCCAGAGCACTGCCGCATCAGCATTGCCGACGCTGAACTGGATATACTCCGTGCCGTGATGCGGAAGGGGAAACAGGGAAACGCAGACGGCCGCAAGCCCGGCAGTCAGGCATAAAAGCCTGCACCGCAGGGAAGGACGGAAAAGCGTACACAGGGCGCAGAAGACCGGGATCAGTCCCAATGCTGTCCAGAGGGTGGAGGCATGGGTCCAGAGCGTGATGCCGGGGAGAGCGGAAACCGAACGCACAACCTGTACGAAACCGTTTGTAAGGAAGGCGGCGGCAGCTGCCGGAAGACTGCACAGGAAGGGCAGCGGCATCAGGAACAGGACCAGCCAGTCCAGGCTGAGAAGAACGGAAACAAACAGGCTGACCGGCAGATTGACCAGCAGAGACAGAAGCGGCAGTTTCTGATAATGATACAGCTCCGGAAGCAGAACGCCCAGCTGCGCAGCGATGACAACCGCGGCAGAAGACCAGAGCTTTTTCAGAATCTTTCCGGAAAACGGATTCAGAGAATCCAGATAAGGCATGATGAGCGTGATGCCCAGGACAGCACAAAAGGTGAGCTGAAAGGAGATGCCGGTGAGCTGAACCGGAGAAAGCAGCAGCAAAAGAATGGCCGCAGCACACAGAAGATGAAGGCCGACGCGCGGACGGTTCAGGAGTTTTCCGCTGAGGGTAAGGAGAAGAAGCAGCGACGCGCGAAGCACTGGCTGGCTCATGCCGCAGAGGGCGCAGTAACCCAGCAGGACAATCGCGTAAAGAATGAGGCGGACAGACGGTTTCAGCTTCAGCAGCCGGAACAGTCCTGAAAGAAGAAAGATCAGCACCCCGGTATGAAAGCCGCTGACAGCCAGTACATGGGCGATTCCCAGCCGGGCAAAAGACGCCCTGTCTTCCGAAGGAACCATGGAACGGTTTCCAAGCAGAATGGCCGCGGTATAACCTCCGGCTTCTTCTCCCATCATCCGGATCAGTCCTTCGCTCAGACGGTGACGCAGGGAAGCGGCCGCACCGGCAAAAGAGAAGGAGGACGGAACGGAGACGGAGAGATCCCCGTTTCCGTAGAGGCCGACGGTGACCCCGCGGCGCAGAAGCTCTTCCCGGAAATTATAACCGTCCGGGTTATCTGCCGGATCCGGATGATACAGAGACGCGCGGAAGAACACCTCACGGCCCGGAACAAAATCCCCGGGGAGAGGATCCTCCTCATCGGTGTAAAAGGTCCAGTAAGCGCCGGAAGATAGCGGACGTCCGTTCAGCGATACGTCCGAGAGAAAAACACGAACCTGACCGAAACGGCCCTCTGTAATTTCTTCGGAGATGACGCCGCGGACTTCATAATCCATTTCCTGGGGAAGGTACGGATG
This sequence comes from uncultured Clostridia bacterium, assembly GCA_946408865.1. The sequence continues at coordinate 3,853 of CAMJTZ010000054.1, read as the reverse complement.
CCAGGCCGTCTGACCGGCGCCCGCACCGAGGGTCAGGCACAGGAGCATACAGGCGGCAAAACGATATTTTCCGCGCAGCAAAACAACCGCGACGGCCGCCGGCAGGCAGGCAAGCCAGGGCCAGAGCGGTGACGCCATTCCACGGCCGAACAGAATGCCGGCGATCAGAAACAGAACGGCCGGCGGCAGCAGCCAGGCCCGCTGGCGGGCGGTCATACGTCAAAAACAGAGCCCGGAGACGCCAGACTCACACGCGGATGAACTGCCTGGGCTTCCCGGAGCAGGCGGCGGGGCTGGAAAACAGGATTCAGATGGGTGAGAACGAGATGCTCCGCACCGGCGGAAACAGCCAGCTCCGCGGCCAGGGCGGCAGACAGATGCGGCTTGTTTTCTGCCCAGTTTTCGGAAGGAAAGAGCGCGTCCGCCAGCAGCAGGGAACAACCCCGGTAAAAATCCGAAAGGGAAGGAAGCACGTTTGTATCACCGGTAAATCCGAAGACGCGGCCTTCGGCCTCCACACGGAAACCGACAGCAGGCACGGGATGACGGGCTTCACCGACACGCACGGTGCAGGAACCGACGGAAACCGTATCTCCGGGTTTTATGTCTGTCAGACGGAAACAGGGGGAAGCTGCAACGATTTTCCGGATGGCGGAGGATTCATCCACTGGCGCATAAACCTGCAGCACTTGTCCGAACGCTTCCAGACGATAGAGGAGCACGGTCAGGTCCGCTGTATGGTCAAAGTGCCAGTGCGTCAGAAACAGCGCGGAGAGGGATTCAGGCGGCATCAGCGCGGTCAGACGCGCAAGGACACCGCTGCCCAGGTCGAACTGCAGAAGCGTGTCCTCCGCTTCGAGCAGATAACCCGAAGTGGCGCCGCTGCTTTCCGGAAAGGGACCGTTTACCCCAAGGATATGCAGTTTCATCCATCCAGCCTCCTTTACAGACTGATTTCTTTCACTGTGCCGCCGAGATCGCGGACGACCGCGCAGACCGCGGACAGGGACCGGGCTACATCCCCTTCACCGGCCGAGAGAATCCGGAGATGGACCGGTTCCGGACGGTCCGACAGGCAGTCGTGCAGCGCGTCGGCGTTCATTCCGTAATAATCCGGCAGGGCCATCATGGATTTCAGCGCCGCATGCAGATCCCGGGGCGTTGCGTAGACGGAACCATCCAGAAAAAAAGTATGCATCATCAAAAATCCTTTCTGCGGTCAGATCCCCCGGCCTGTACGGATGGAGAAAGCCAGAAGATAAGCGGCAAAAGCACTTTCCAGCGCGATGATCCAGGAGCCGGAGGAGCCGGGGGAGACCACCAGCAGCCGGAGAACAGGCAGATTCTGTCCTGCGCCGACGGAAGCCAGATACTGATACAGGAGAACCAGCAGAATGACTGCGGCCGGAATCCAGAGCAGCCAGGCAAAAGGCTCCCGGAGACGCGTGGCACCGGCCAGGGGCAGCAGAAGACTGAGCAGGGCGCCCAGCAGCAGGCCGATGAGCAGTCCGCCGAAAAACCAGTCCAGAGAGAACAGAAGCGGCATCAGCAGGCACAGAAGCAGCAGCATACACAGGGGAACCATAATCACTGTCAGCTTTCGGAGGAACATTCGTTTTCCAGCTCCTTTAAGATTTTCCGGTCCTCTTTTGTGAGTCCGGCGGTTTCCAGCAGATCCGGCCGGAAACGCAGCGTGGCGCGGAGACTTTCGCGGCGGCGCCAGGCCCGGATTTTCGCATGATCTCCGTTGAGAAGCACTTCCGGTACAGGGATCCCGTTCAGATCCCGCGGACGGGTATATTGCGGATATTCAAGCAATCCATCCGAAAAAGATTCCTCCTCCGGACTGTCCGCACTGCCGAGGACGCCGGGAATAAAGCGGGCAACGCAGTCCGTCAGCACCATGGCGGCCAGTTCGCCGCCGGTCAGGATATAATCGCCGATACTGATCTCCTCATCGATACAGGCGTCCAGCGCGCGCTGATCCACGCCCTCATAATGACCGCAGAGGAGAATCAGGGAATCTTCCTTCGCCAGTTCGCGGGCAACATCTGTCGTCAGCTTCCGGCCCCGGGGACCGAGATAGATCCGGCGGGCGCCCGGCAGCCTTGCGGAAGCGGCGGACATGGCGTCCAGGATCGGCTGGGCCATCATGACCATTCCGGCGCCGCCGCCGAAAGGATAGTCATCCGTGTTTTTGTGTTTCGCCGCCGAAAAGGGGCGGATATCCGTACAGCGGATATCCAGAAGCCCTTGCTCCCGGGCCCGGCCCAGAATACTGGCGGAAAGAACGCTGCTGAACATCTCCGGAAAGATGGTCAGAATCTCAATTGTCATAGACGGCTACCTCCCGGAGCTTTTCGGCGCAGACAAGGATTTTCCCGGTACCGGGATCCACCTGCGGAAAGACAGAAAGCAGCGCCGGCGCCATGAGCGTGCCGGATGAAGTCCGGAAAACCCAGGTATCCACAGAACCATACTGAAGCACATCGGTCAGCGTGCCGACGGGATTGCCGTTTTCATCCTCGGCGGTACAGCCGATCAGATCGGCAATGTAGACAGAACCGTTTTCTGCCGGGGCGGCGTGCGCACGGTCAATATAAAGATCCCGGCCGCGATAGGCTTCCGCGTCGTTTGCGGATGTGCAGTTTCCGAGGTACGCATACACAAAACCTTCATGGATCCGGGTTGTTTTCAGGGGAACGGGCATATAGGCACCGTGATCTTCCAGATACAGGGTTTTCCATGCGGAAAAACGATCCACATCCGCGGCATAGGGCTTGATTTTGCATTCGCCGTGTACACCCTGCGGTTTCAGGACAGTACCGATCATCAGGTAATCCTGCATTGAACTGATTCCTTTTTCTTTTTTTAATGAACAGTGCGGGATCCGTTTCTGCCCGGATCCCGCACTGCAGCATATTACTGGATTTCGACAAAAACAGGCTTGCTGTTTTTTGCCGTAGCCGCCTTGACCACGGCGCGGATCGCCTTGGCTATACGGCCCTGCTTTCCGATGACCTTGCCCATGTCATCCTCGGCGACATGCAGTTCCAGGATGATGGCTTCGGGGCCTTCGGTCTCAGTGACGCGCACCTCTTCGGGATGCTCTACCAGTGACTGCGCCACGAAGGTAAGAAGTTCCTGCATAGGGGTACATCCTTTCTCAGCAGCCATTATTTCTCTTCAATGGCACCGGACTTCTTCAGCAGAATGCGGACGGTATCGGTGGGCTGCGCGCCTACGCCGAGCCAGTATTTCGCACGCTCGTTGTCAACCTTGATTTCGGCGGGCTTGGTCATAGGATCATAGTAACCGATCTCTTCGATAAAGCGGCCGTCGCGGGGGCTGCGGATATCAGCAACAACCACACGATAGAAAGGCTTTTTCTTCATACCCATTCTCTTCAGACGAATTTTGACAGACATTTCGGGATCCTCCTTAAAATGATTGAATAGAATAATCTATGGAAAACATATACCTGTCAGTGTATATGAGTCCAACCGGTTTACATCCCGGGCATTCCGCCGGGGAAACGCATCCGTCTGCGGCCTTTGGCGCCCATCATCTGCTTCATCATCTGCTGGGCCTGCTCAAACTGGCGGATCAGGGTGTTGACATCCTGGACCGTGGTTCCGGAACCGGCAGCAATGCGCTTGCGGCGGGAAGCGTTCAGGATGGAGGGGTCGCGGCGCTCCTTTGGCGTCATGGAGCGGATGATGGCTTCAGGCTTCTTCATGGCGTTGTCATCCACGTCGATTTCCTTGCCGCTCATGCCCGGAAGCATGCCGATCATGCTGCGGAGGCCGCCCATTTTCTTCATGCTCTGCATCTGCTGGAGGAAATCCTCCAG
>CAMJTZ010000053.1 GCA_946408865.1 uncultured Clostridia bacterium | reverse complement strand
TGCTGAAAAGCATCAATTCCTATGCCAAGGATGCAAACGGAGAATACCGGAAGCTTGCAGACGGCATTGGAATGCAGGGCTATCTCGGCGGATACGGCGAGCAGAAAGGCTGCCTGGAAGAAAGCCTGATTACAGATCTGAAGGCTTCCATTGAGATGTACGCAGCGGAAGGATACGAAGTACAGATTACAGAAATGGCTGTACGCAACTTCGAAAAGGAAAAGTCTGAACTGCACGCGGAGTTTTACGGTCGGCTGTTTTCCGAAATCTTTATGAAAGCCAATCAGGATAAAAACATTCTGAGCGCTGTTTGCATCTGGGGCCTGGTGGATGCTCCGGCAAATGCAAAAGGCAACTATGTATATAACCTGAACAGTCCGTATGGCTGTCTGCTATCCAACAACTACAAGATCAAGGCCTGTTTTGATAAAGTGTATCATGTGCTGAAGGGCGAGTAAAAGCGGGAGATAAAATGAAGAAAAACTTCAGTACGGTGACGTTTCATTATATGATCATCACCGGCGGTTTCTGGATGGCGTTCTGCGTGGTAACAGCCTATGCAGCTGTATTTCTGCACGGCGCCGGATATGACGATCAGGAACTGGGAATCATTCTGGCCCTGGGCAATGTTGGCGGCGCAGTGCTGGGCCCTCTGCTCGGCTCATGGATTGACCGGAACCATAGGATCCGTCATGCTACTGTGATTACCGTGCTGCTGGGAGTGCAGCTGCTCCTTCTTGGAGCTCTGCGCCTGAATCCACAGAAAAACCTGCTTTGCACGGTATGCTATGTGCTGTACATCACTTTCATGATGCCGGTAAACGCACTGAACCTGGATCTGTGTGTACGGCTGGAGCATGCAAAGGCACCGCTGAACTTCGGATTAGCGCGTTCCATGGGCAGCTTCGCGTTTGTGATACTGAGCACGCTACTGGGCATCCTGACAGAACAACTGGGATTCCGGATGCTTCCGTTTGCAGGAATGGCTGTCATTCTGCTGCAGGTTATTGGTAACCGGCTGGTTGATCTTGATCTGCGGGAGGCAGAGAAGAACCTGCCTGAAGGGGAAACGCTGCTGCAGGAGAAATCCTCTTCGCTGACATCTTTTGTCAGGGAAAATAAGGCCTTCTGTCTGATGCTCTTCGGAACAATTATCATTTTTACCGCGCACAACACGGACGGAAATTTCCTGATCAATCTGGTCGAAAATGTTGGGGGCGGTCCGGCGATTATGGGCTATCTGGCCGCGTTTACAGCGATCGTGGAAATACCTGTGATGATGTTTTCCAACAGGCTGCCGAAGAAATGGAGCCGGGTGCAGTATATTCGTCTGGCGTTTGTCTTCTTTGTATTGAAGACGCTGGCCTACGCACTTGCACCGAACATTCCACTGCTTTTTGCAAGCAGGATCCTGCAGGCGCCAAGCTACGCCCTGTATACGGTACTGATTGTCAGCTATGCAGATGAAGTGGTCGCCAGAAAAGATTCCGCCAAAGCACAGAGTCTTGCTTTCAGCATGACTACGATCGGATCGGTTCTGGCCAGCCTGATCGGCGGAAGCATGTTCAAGTCAGCCGGAGTGAAGCCTACGATGCTTACGGCGACAGCTTTTGCCGCGGTCGGCGCGGTAATTGCGATCAGCGCGACATTCCTGAAGAAAAAGAACCGTTGATTTATCCTGCATTCCCGACTGAATTATAACGTTGAAATTCTTCCAGCTTGTGAAAAATAAGACTTAAAAAGCATTATGTGCCTGACACTCAAAACAAGTATGAGGAAAAGGAACTGGCGCCCATTTCAGTTTGTTTCAGTTTATTTCACTTGTTTTCAGCCCCTCAGATGTGATATGATTATACTACGCGAAGGAAACAAGATAATCCCTGCCGGACGGCGGGGGTTTTGCGTAATCTGAAAAACGCACCGGGCAGCGCAGCGGTGATCTGCAGAACGACAGGATCGGTGCCTGCGTCACAAAAGGCGCAGGCACCTAAAAATACGGTTCACTAAAAACCAGGGAAAGGCCTGAAATTTCAAAGGATCCACGTTTTTTGGTGCACTAAAAAACTGTAAGTGAAAAGACAAACAGGTACGATAAGGGGGGATCATCATGATCGGTTTTGATACATACCGGAGAATTCATAAGGCGCTGGATCTGATTGCGTCCGGGGCTGTAGACGAGCTGGAACCAGGGCACTATGACCTGGATGAAGGAATCTATGTGAACGTCATGGAGATTGAAACAAAGGACAGCGGCATTTTCGAAAGCCATCATCAGTATGCGGATATTCATTATCCGATGATTGGGTCTGAGCAGATTGAACTGGCGGATGAAGCAGGGATGGCCGTAACGGAAGCGTATGACGCGGAAAAAGACTGTGTGTTCGGAACCGCAGCCGGGGAACGGTATGTGATCCGAACGAAACAGCCTTTTGTCGTGATGCCGGGAGAGGCGCATGTTCCGGGGCTGCGGGACGGGGAATGCCGGAAGGTCCGGAAGGCGGTCGTCAAGGTGCCGGTCTGACAGCAGGGAAAGTTCCCCTCAAAAAAAGTTCCCCTCAAAGCAGGAGAAGGATCAACGAGCTGTGCGATAATAACGTGGTTTCAATATAAAAAGCCGTGAACCAAAGAACGAGGCTTGCAGTCATGAGACTGCAAGCCTCGCACTGTGAACCGGTATTTATTTAAGCATCTCGTCCGCCAGTGCGTCAATCTGGGAAAGATTCTCGTCCGTGAGAGCGGAAAGGATTTTCACCTGCGTTTCGGCGAAGGAAGTATCTTTGCAGTTTTCCAGCATTCCTTTCATTACTTTGGCGGCGGTGGGAGCCCAGGAACCGTTCTCGATGAGACCGACTTTCCGGCCGCGCCAGCCATGCTCCACAAGGGTTGTCAGGAATGTGCGCATAAAGGGGAAAATGTCTGCGTTGTAGGTGGTTGTGGCCAAAACTACTTTACCGTAACGGAACGCATCTTCCACACATTCAGCCATATCATCACGGGCAAGATCGCTGACAGCTACCTTGGGACAGCCTTTTTCCTTCAGCTTTTCCTCCAGCAGATGAACGGCTTTTTCCGTGTTGCCGTAAACCGAGGTGTAGAAAACAGCTACACCCTCGGTTTCAACCCCATAGGTGGTCCAGGTGTTGTAAAGGTCAAGGTAGTAAGAAAGGTTTTCATTCAGAACCGGGCCGTGCAGCGGGCAGATTACCTGAATATCCAGGGCAGCGGCTTTCTTCAGAACAGCCTGCGCCTGCGCACCGTATTTTCCGACGATTCCGAAGTAATAGCGACGGGCTTCGCAGGCCCATCCTTCCGGATCTTCAGTATCCAGCGCGCCAAACTTACCGAAGGCATCAGCGGAGAAGAGAACTTTATCACTGGTCTCGTAGGTCATGAGGACTTCGGGCCAATGGACCATCGGAGCGCCAATAAACTTCAGGCAATGCGCGCCCAGGGGAAGCTCAGTGCCTTCGGCAGCGACAATCCGGCGGTCAGCATACTCCTCTCCATAGAAATTCTTCATCATGGTGAACGCCTTTGATGAAGCAACGACCACAGCGGCAGGATATTTCTGCATAAAAAGAGAAATGTTTGCGGAATGATCCGGCTCCATATGCTGAACAACAAGATAATCCGGCATGCGCCCGGCAAGGGCATCTTCCAGATTTGCAAGCCACTGGGAACCAAAATGCCTGTCCACAGTGTCCATCACAGCGATCTTGTCATCCAGAATGATATAGGAATTGTACGCCATACCCAGGGGAACGATATACTGGCCTTCAAAAAGGTCCAGATCGTGGTCGTTTACACCAATATACAGGATATCCTTTGTTACATGTGTCATTGCTTTCGCTCCTGTCTGTGGGATTGCACTGAATGCATCTAAATATACTACCACAGATGCAGAGGAGGTGCAAGGATTCCACTTGTTTCCACAGGGTAAAAGTGGTACAATGGCCGCCGGATACTATGAGGGGGAAGGATACTTTTTTATGCAAACCCTTTTGCTGGTCGCCATTGCTCTGTTCGCGGGACTGCTGATGACCCGCCTTTTCGTTAAATTACACCTGCCCGATGTCACTGCATACCTGGTTGCCGGCGTACTGATCGGCCCGTGCGTGCTCGGAAGGCTGAACATCGGATTCAGTACATTTGAACAAGTCGACTCTCTGTCCCTGATCAGCGATGTTGCTCTCGGATTCATTGCTTTTGCGATCGGACATGAATTCCGGCTTTCCGCATTGAAGAAAACCGGGAAGCAGGCGACGATTATCGGTATCCTGCAGGCGGTTGTCGCGACGGTGTTCGTGGATATCGCACTGGTTACGTTCCATTTCCTGCGGCCGGATCTTTTGAGCCTGCCGGTGGCAATTACGCTGGGTGCCATTGCTGCCGCGACCGCACCGGCGGCTACCCTGATGGTAGTTCGTCAGTACAAGGCAAAAGGACCGGTAACAGACGTACTGCTGCCGGTTGTTGCGCTTGACGATGCGGTGGGTCTTGTGATCTTTGCGATTTCCTTCGGCGTCGCACAGGCTATGCAGAACGGTACAACACGGATTTCCGCACTGATCCTTGAACCGTTGATGGAGGTTATTCTTTCGCTGGGATTCGGCGGACTGACCGGCGTTATACTGACGTATCTGGAACGCTATTTCCATTCCCACCGGAACCGGAACGCGCTGATTGTCGGAAGTGTTATCATTACTGTGGCCGTGAGCCAGCTGAAGATTCCGGTCGGTCCGTATACATTCGGCTTTTCCAGCCTGCTGGTCTGCATGATGCTGGGAACGGTATTCTGCAACTTCTGCCCGCTGAGCGAGGAACTGATGCTGCAGGCTGACCGGTGGTCCGGCCCGGCAATTACGCTGTTTTTTGTGCTGAGCGGTGCAGCGCTGGAATTTGATGTATTCGGAAATCCGGCGGTGATCCTGATCGGCGTGATATATATCCTTTCACGGTCTTTGGGCAAAATCCTCGGCGCCCGATGGTCTTCAACCCTGGCAAAAAGTCCGAAAACGGTGAGAAAATATCTTGGCATTACGCTGCTGCCGCAGGCGGGTGTCGCACTTGGTATGTGCTCGACAGCCTACCGGGTACTGGGCGGAGAAGACGGTACGCTGATCCGGAATATTGTGCTGTTCGGCGTGCTGATTTATGAACTGCTTGGACCGAGCCTGACAAAAGCTGCCCTGACGAAAGCCGGAGATATTCAGGCTATGCCGTCTGACGTAAAATCCAGAAGAAAGAAACAGCTGGAGGAGGTCACAAAGCCGGTTCCGCCTCCATTTGATAAGTAAAGTCAGTAAATTCAGCACCTGAAAGAAAACACCTGATTATTTTCATGAGAGGTATGCAGAAATGATTATTGCGCTGAAAAGAGGTATCCGGGCTGAGGAACAGGAGCATCTGATCCAGTGGCTGGAAAGTCAGGGCGTACGGACCCACGTTTCGGTCGGTGAATACCAGACGATTGTCGGCCTTGTGGGTGATACCACCAGAATTGATACGGATCTGATCCGCGGGCTTGAATTTGTGGAAGGCGTAACACGGATTTCAGAACCCTTCAAGAAAGCCAACCGGAAATTTCATCCGGAAGACACAACCGTTAAGGTGGGGGAAAACGTTGCATTCGGCGGCGGAGCTTTTACACTGATCGCAGGACCATGCTCGGTTGAATCTGAAGCGCAGGTGGAGACTGTTGCGCGGGCTGTGCAGAAAAGCGGCGCAGGTGTACTGCGGGGCGGCGCTTTCAAACCGCGGACTTCCCCCTACGATTTCCAGGGACTGCACGAGGAAGGCATCCGGATTCTTTCGGAAGTCAAGAAACTTACAGGTCTGCCGATTATTACGGAAATTATGGATATTGCCCATCTGCCGCTGTTTGAGGATGTGGATATTATCCAGGTCGGTGCACGAAACATGCAGAACTTTGAACTGCTGAAGGAACTCGGGAAAACAGACAAACCGATCCTTCTCAAACGCGGCCTGGCAAACAATATCAAGGAACTGCTGATGAGCGCGGAGTACATTATGGCCGGCGGCAATGAAAAAGTGATTCTCTGTGAACGCGGCGTGCGGACCTTTGAAACCTACACCAGGAACACATTGGATCTTTCCGCAGTGGCAGTACTGCATGAACTGAGCCATCTGCCGGTTGTTGTGGATCCGAGTCACGCGACCGGTGCAGCCAGATATGTAAAACCGATGGCACTGGCTGCAGCAGCCTGCGGAGCGGACGGACTGATGATCGAAGTGCATAATGATCCGCCGCATGCACTGTGCGACGGTCCGCAATCCCTCACTCCCGAACAGTTTGACGATGTTGCAGCAGCGGTAAGGAAAGTCCGCGAAGCAATCCTGTAATCAAGTGATTCAATCAAAAAGGGCGCTGCCGCGGCAGCGCCCTTTAAAGGTTCCGGATCAGTATTCCTGCGGAATATCTTCATCCTCGTCCGTAAGATTGTTTTTCACGTGTTCCATAGCTTTCTGAAGCATCTCCAGGAATTCGTCCACTTCCGCTTCAGTATTGTAAATACCGAAACTGGCACGGATCATACCGGGCGTTTTTGCGTCAATGCAGCCTTCAAATGTTACAACATCCTCGTCCGCAACGCCCAGCAGGCGCCAGACATACGGATGTGCGCAGAATGCACCGCGGCGGGTGGCTGCCCCAACCTGTGCGAGGCGGGTTGCCAGCATCATGGAATTGATATCGGAGAAGTTGAAGGAAACAACGCCGACCCGGTCATCAACATTTTCGCAGTCGCCGTAAAGAACAACGTTCGGCAGCTTCTTCAGACCGTCGATCAGCCGGTGGATCAGCTTCTGCTCATGTGCCTGGATTGCTTCGAAACCGACTTCCTGCAGGATCTCAATTGCTTTGCCAAGGCCGACAACACCGGGATAATTCGGAGAGCCGGCCTCATAACGCTCGGGAGCAGACTTCCAGGATACTTCCTTGTCGCTTACCAGTTCCACCATACCGCCGCCGTAGAAAGTGGGCATATGATCGTTCAGAACTTCTTCAATTCCAACAACAGCGCCACCGCCAAAGGGAGAGTACATCTTATGGGCGGAAAAAACGAAGAAATCAATATCTTCCTCAGGAGTTTCACCCTTCATGGAAAAGGCACGGTGGGCTACAATCTGCGCTCCGTCCACAACAATCTGCGCTCCGTACTGATGCGCCAGCTTTGCAATACGGTGAACATCCGTCACATAGCCGGTGACGTTCGAGGCGGCTGTTACCGCAACGTATTTTACTTTGTTTTCCTTCAGCATGCGTTCGATATCTTCATAAATGATGCGGCCTTGCTTGTCGACTTCCGCATAAATGACCTTGCAGCGTTCCCGCCAGCTGAGATCATTCGCATGATGCTCCATACGGGTGCAGAGCACGACATCATCCTTGCTGGTGACGAGCGCGGAGGCAAGCTTGTTCAGTCCGTCTGTCGTATTGTTTACATAGAAGACAGTATACTTGCTGCTGCTGGCATTGACGAATTTGAGCACCTTGTTCCGTGTGTTGGTATAGAGATCGGAAGAGTAATCGGATTTGATGGAGAATCCGCGGCCGATAGAACCGTACATCAGAAGCTTTTCATTGACCTCATCCAGAACAGGCTTGAGTGCAGGCGTGGTGGCTGCATTGTCAAAGTTGATCAGAGGACGGGAAGAACCGTCCGGCAGCGTTACCGGCGTATCCAGACCAACGACATAGTTCCGGATGTTGTCAATGGTGATCCCGGTTTCCGCCAGGGCAGATACAGCGGCCAGAGACAGGCACAGAACCAGAATAAGGCACAACAGTTTTTTCATTCTCATTAACGATCCTTTCTTTCATTGATTTCCTGATCTTTGCGATTGTTTCAGAAACAATACAGATTATGAAGGAAGATGAACGAATTGTCAATTGTGAAATAAAAAACGGCCTTACGGCCGTTCGGCTCAGCGCCGCATACAGTTAATATCAACCAGCTCCGTGTTTTCCAGGGAGAAGCGGGATCCGAGGATATCCGCCAGCGCGTTGGCTGTATCCAGTGATGTCATGCACGGGATACCGAGAATCATGGCCTTGCGGTGCAGAACCCGGTAATCACCGACGGTATCGTCCTTGACAGCGCCGGTGTAGATAATGTAGTTGACAGATCCGTTTTCCATCAGGGCGATGATTTCGTCACTGATCTTCGGATCGGCTACTGTCGTGACATGAATGCCGACGGCGGAAATCGCCCGCGCGGTATCTTTGGTGGCATAAACGTGGATGCCCAGATCGTAACAGCGTTTCGCCATCGCGATGGCATCCGGGAAGTCCTCATCCTCAACAGAAAGGAGCACACCCATCCTGGAACGGTCACGGGCCGTGGGAAGGGAAAAACCTGCGGCAGAGAGGCCCTTGAACAGGGCTTCCGCTTTCGTAATACCGATTCCGAGGACTTCACCGGTGGATTTCATTTCCGGCCCCAGAATGGAGTCTGCATCATTCAGCTTCTCAAACGAGAAAACCGGCACTTTGATGGCACAATAGGGCGGGGCGGGATACAGACCGGTGCCGTAACCCATCTCCTTCAGCGGCTCGCCAAGCATGACCCGGGAAGCCAGATCGACCATAGGAACGCCGGTCACCTTGGAAATATAAGGAATTGTCCGTGAGGCACGGGGGTTTACTTCAATCACATACAGTTCATTGTCAAAGATCAGGTACTGGATATTGACCAGGCCTTTTGTTCTCAGCGCAAGAGCGAGTTTTGTGGAGATATCGCAGATTTTCTCCTGGAATTTTCCCGTCAGGTTGAAAGGCGGATAGACCGCGATGGAATCTCCGCTGTGAACGCCTGCACGTTCAATGTGCTCCATGATTCCTGGAATCAGAACATCCTGTCCGTCAGAAATGACGTCCACTTCCAGTTCGATACCGGGGAGATACTGATCAACGAGAACAGGATTTTCAATACCTCCGGCAAGAATCCTGGACATATAATCCACGGTTTTTTCCTTTGAACGGGAAATGGTCATGTTCTGACCGCCGATGACATAAGAAGGACGGAGCAGTACCGGATACCCAAGCTCTTCCGCAGCTGAAACGGCTTCGTCCAGGGTGCGGACCGCCATGCCGCGGGGACGGCGAATGCCAAACTGCTCAAGCAGGGCATCAAAGCGTTCCCGGTCTTCAGCAATATCAATGGACTCAGCGCTCGTGCCCAGGATCGGGATATTTTTGCCGGCCAGGAACTGGGTCAGTTTGATCGCGGTCTGTCCGCCGAAGGCAACCACAACGCCGACAGGCTTCTCAACCTGGATAATGTTCCAGACATCTTCCGGTGTCAGCGGCTCAAAGTAGAGACGGTCCGCGGTGTCATAGTCCGTAGAAACTGTTTCCGGATTATTGTTGATGATGACCACATCGTAACCAATCTTCCGGAGTGTCCAGACACAGTGGACGGAAGAATAGTCGAATTCAATTCCCTGGCCGATACGGATGGGACCGGAACCGAGTACGATTACGACAGGACGTCCGGAACGTTTCAGCATTCTGGATTCGCAAACCTTGTCTGTACAGGAATAGAAATATGGCGTTTCAGCAGCAAATTCCGCACCGCAGGTATCAACCATCTTGTAACTGAAGGACCATCCCGGGAGATCCTGCACTCCGGTAAGCCGGCGGATTGCAGAATCCGGATAGCCAAGCTTTTTCAGGAGCGCATAGTCGCCGGACTGCAGACCGGTTTTTTCAATACGCATTTCCAGATCCGCAAGGTTTTTCAGGCGGAAGAGGAAGAAACGGTCGATTTTTGTGATATCAAAGATTTCGTCAACGGAAAGTCCCTTTTTCAACGCTTCAAAAACAGTAAAGAGACGGTGGTCATCCTGCAGGGCGAGTCGGACACGGATATCCTCATCCGAAAGCGGGGGAGCGTTCAGCGTGTCCAGTGAGATTTCCGCTCCGCGGACTGCTTTCATCAGCGCTTCCTCAAACCGCTGGCCGATGGACATTACTTCACCGGTTGCTTTCATCTGTGTACCGAGACGGCGGGAGGATCCGTAAAATTTGTCGAACGGCCATTTTGGGAATTTGACGACGACATAGTCAACAGTCGGTTCAAAACAGGCGCAGGTTTTTCCGGTGATGTCATTGGCGATCTCATCCAGCGCGTAGCCAAGCGCCAGACGCGTAGTGATTTTCGCGATCGGATAACCGGTCGCCTTGCTGGCAAGGGCGGAGGAGCGACTGACACGGGGATTGACCTCGATAACGGCATACTCAAATGAATCAGGATTCAGGGCGAACTGACAGTTGCATCCGCCAACGATTCCGATCGCTGAGACGATATCCAGTGAAGCGGAGCGCAGCATCTGATACTCCTTGTCAGAAAGGGTCAGCGCGGGAGCAACGACCACGCTGTCTCCTGTATGGATACCGACCGGGTCCACATTTTCCATGGAGCAGACGGCAATGACATTTCCCTGGGCATCGCGCATGGTTTCAAACTCAATTTCCTTCCACCCGGCGATGCACTTTTCAACGAGAATCTGAGTAATCGGGGAGGCGTCCAGACCAACACGGGCGATCTGACGCATTTCAGATTCATCCGCCGCGATGCCGCCTCCGCTGCCGCCGAGCGTATATGCAGGGCGTACAATGACGGGATAACCGATTTCGCTTGCAACAGAAAGGGCGTCCTCCAGGGTTTCGGCAATGCCGGACGGAACGCAGGGCTGCCCGATGGCCAGCATGGTTTCGCGGAACTGTTCGCGGTCTTCCGCTTTTTCGATCGCGCTGATCGGAGAACCGAGCAGGCGAACTCCGAATTCTTCCAGTGTGCCGTCACGGCTGAGCTGCATGGCCAGCGTCAGGCCGGTCTGTCCGCCAAGACCGGCAATCAGTCCGTCCGGACGTTCCTTTTCGATGATCCGGCGGATGGTGGCAGCATTCAGCGGCTCCAGGTAGATTTCATCTGCCAGATGCTGATCCGTCATGATGGTGGCAGGATTTGAATT
>CAMJTZ010000052.1 GCA_946408865.1 uncultured Clostridia bacterium | reverse complement strand
AGCAGGCACAGGAATCTTTGCACAACGGATACTGCCTATTCCATGTTCAACTCCCCGCTGAAAAAATCACTCCGGGTGACGTCACAGCAGCTGGAACTGCTGCAGTATGCACCGGGACTGAAAGCGCTGGACCTCGGGCACAACGCGATCGAGTCGCTGGATTTTCTCCGTTTTTTTCCGGATCTTGAGCTGCTGATTCTGGCGGACAATCCGATCCGGGATATCGAAATGATCGGAACGCTGAAGCATCTGAAGTACCTGGAAATCTTCAATACGCAGATTTCGGATCTTTCCCCGCTGGCAAACTGCACGGAGCTGCTGGACCTGAATCTGTCGTACTGTTCACGGGTAAAGGATCTTTCCCCGCTGGATTCCCTGCCCGCGCTGGAACGGTTCTGGGGTGTGGAAATGCGGGGCCTGAGCCGGGAAGAGAAGGCGCGGTTCACTGCTGCCATGCCGCGGACGGAAATCAATTTCACCGCGGAGGACGCGACGGCAGGCGGCTGGCGGGAGCATCCGCGCTACACGCACTATGTGGAATGTCTGAAGAATCATCAGTGGATCTCGTTTGACGAAATAAAAACGGCGGAAGAATAAAAAAGAGCCTGGCCGCAACAACGGTCAGACTCTTTTTTCATAACGCTGCTTTATGCGTTTGTATCGTCATCATTGGTATGCTTGATGGCGCTGGTTGTTCCGGCAACGCTGCCGAAAATGCAGACAAGCACTGCAAAAATGGCAATGAAGAGAACGACGGCAATCGCAACAACAACTCCGGTATCCATAAGAACAGCTCCTTTCAGGATTCTGATTGATTAATCGTAGTTCCTGCGCGGAAGTTCAATGCCGAATTCCTGCGCGGTTGCTTCCAGAATGTCCAGTGCTTTCTCAATCTGCTCGGGTTTATGCTCACTGATGACGCAGAAGCGGAGACGGGCTTTTCCCTTGGGAACAGCGGGATACATGGCAGGAGGTACGCTGACACCCCGTTTTTTCAGTTCATTGGAAAGAAGCCAGGCGTCCTCGTCCTTGCCGACCAGCACAGGAAGCACCGCCGTTTCGCCCGCCAGGCAGATATCCAGGTGGCGGCGTTTGGCGCTTTCTGTGAAGGAACGAATGGCGGTGCGCAGGTGCTCCATGATTTCCGGATGTGTGCGCAGGGTCCGGATGGCGGCCAGGGAACCGGCGGCCAGCGCGGGGGAGATTCCGACGGAGAAGACAAAGCCCGGCATGTTGTAGCGCAGATAATCGATCAGACACTTTTTACCGGCCAGATAGCCGCCGCAGGTGCCCAGGCCTTTGGACAGCGTGCCGTACTTGATGTCGATATCATCGCCGTCAAGACCGAAATACTCGTCCACGCCGCCGCCGTGCTCGCCGATAACACAGGCGCTGTGTGCCTCATCCACCATCAGGAAGCAGCCGTATTCCTTCTTGATGCGGACGAAATCCGGTACGGGGGCGATGTCACCGTCCATGCTGTAGGCGCCTTCGATAACGATCAGTACTTTTTCGAAATAAGCCCGCTGGCTCTTCAGGATCGTTTCAAGCGCCGCCACATCGCTGTGGGGGAAGGGACGCGAGGTCGCGTCGCTGAGTTTGCAGCCCTGTTCAATGGAATTGTGGGCCAGGGCATCGTACAGGATCAGATCGTTCTTTCCGCAGAAATTGCCCACGAAGGTGACGTTTGTGGAATGACCGCCGACGCAGACAATTGCGTCTTCCGTGTGTTTCCAGTCAGCCAGTTCCTTTTCCAGTTCCTTGTGGATCATCTTTTCGCCGGCCAGCAGGCGGCTGCCGGAGGCGCTGGTGCCGTATTTGTCGATGGCAGCCTTGGCAGCTTCCTTTACTTCCTTCCGACCGGACATGCCGACGTAGTTGTAACTGCCGAATTCGAGGATTTCCTTTCCGTCAACAATGCCGGTATCCAGCAGCGGGGATT
This sequence comes from uncultured Clostridia bacterium, assembly GCA_946408865.1. Next base: position 9,104 of record CAMJTZ010000052.1, on the reverse strand, counting down.
CGTGCGCTACGAAATATGGATTGTCACCGTTGCCGACCAGCGCATTCTGCCGATCGAGGAAATGCTTGTATTCAGGCGTGTCCTCAAAGCGGGTGATCGGGCGGACGGGGACGCGCTCCCGGGGTTTTCCGGTTTCCGTGGTGCCGTTCATCAGATCTTCAACCACGCGGGACATGTTTTCAACGGTAGCGCACTGGCCGTACTGCTCGGCGGGAATGGTGATGCCCCATTCCTCTTCCGCTTTGAGAGCAATACTGAGCACCTGAAGGCTGTCACCCTGCAGGTCTTCGATAAAGTGGGCGGAATCGGAGATTTCCTTTTCCGGGATATCCAGCGCTTCGGCGTACATCCTGCGGACCTTGCGGCGGATTTCATCCTGTACGGCGGATTTTGCCTGCGGAGTCTGCACGGCTTCCCGGGCGGCAACTTCCGCACCGGCACTCTGGGCCCGCAGGTCCAGTTCACGGTAGATCAGCTCTTTTTCGTCATAGAGACGCTTGAGTTCAATCCGCTTGACCTTGATTCCGCTGACCAGCGGCAGGGACATCGGAGTGACCAGCGCACGGTCGATGTGGGCGTTGAGCGGCAGACGCATGTTGATCGCGGCCACCCTGGCAGCCAGCGTGTTCAGGTATTCCTTATCCTTATAGTTTGTGCCGACATTCATGACCAGGACGACGTCCTCATTCTTGTCGCGGCGAGTGCGGCGGAAACCGACTACGCATACCTGATCCACGCCGGAAAGCGAGGAAAAAGCATCCTCCAGGTCGTCCGGATATACGTTTTCACCGGACTCGTTGATAATGACGTCCTTCAGACGGCCTTTGATAAACACGCGGCCGTTATCATCCAAGCGCGCCACATCGCCGGTGGGGAACCAGTTGCCTTCCAGCGTATCGGGCGGGAGAATCTCCCCGTGCACCACACGGCCGGAATGAATGCCTGCGCCTCGGATCTGCAGCTCGCCGGTTTTGGCGTTCGGATCGCCGGCCAGACGGTATTCGGCCGAACCGAGGGACGCACCGACGGAACCGTTCAGCCGCTTATGCAGCTGCATCGAAGTTTCAAAACCATCAATCGCGGTTTCTGTCATGCCGAAACCGTTGACCGTATAGTAACCAAGGGCGTTCAGGGAGCGGAGCGTTTCGGCGGGCGTATGGCTGCCGCCGAGGATCACCACATCCACTTCTGTGCCCAGCAGGCGGGAATCGACTCCCGCGAACAGGCGCTTCTGCGCCAGGCGCAGGCCGAAGGAAGGCGCCAGGTACTGCACGCCGAGGGACAGCGCGGTGGATGTTCTGAACAGCCAGCGCCTGAAAGGCTTTTCTTTTTTAACGCTCTTCTTCAGGGATTTAACAAGATTGTTACCGACCAGCGGCACCACAATCAGCAGATTGGGCGGAAAATGGCGGCAGACGTTCATGATGGAATTCGGCGTCCGGTCCGGCAGGTAAACGTTGGCGGCTCCGCAGAAAGGAACCAGGACCACGTTGGCCATGAAACCCAGCACGTGATGGAAGGGCAGAAAGGCCAGGGCACGCCGGCCACGGTTGTCGTCATGAATAATCCGGCGGTTTTCCTGATGAATCTGAACGGCCATCAGCGCCTGCTCACAGATGGCGGCGCCGGAATATGCAAAGATCCGGCTGCGGCCGGTGGTTCCGCTGGTACACATGGCGACATATTCGCCCCAGACCGGAGAAAAACCGATGGTGCGCGGCGCTTCCACGACAGCCTTATAGTCAATCTGGCGGATATCGCCGGAAAGGCCGCGGGGCTTGCGGGAGATAATGACCTTGCAGCCGGCTTCCTCCATCAGACCCTGGATCAGGGTATCGGAGGCGGAGGCGTCCAGCAGGAGAGCGTTATGACCGGAACGGATCACACCCCAGAAAAGGGTCGGCCAGTAATGGCAGGTATCTACGGCGATGGCAATCCATCCGCCTTCCGGTGTGTGCTCTGTCAGGTATGCGGCCAGATCGTCCGCCCGCTGGGTAATCTCTTTGAAGGAACGGGTGAACTCCTTGTCCTCCTTCAGCCAGAGGGCAGCCGGTGCATCCCCGTAATCCCGCAAGATCTCAAATAGGGTGGACAGCCGCTTGTCTGCCGACAGGCGGGCGCTGACCTGCAATATGTCCATGTTGCTCATGAAACTCTCCTTCCGAAAAAAGCTTAAGCGCTTTTCTGCGGAGACAGGGCTGGCAGAGAACATGAAAAGCAAGCATCAGCCCCGATGCAACCGCATCACTTCATTATATCATGTTTTTCAGGATATGGACATGAAATGTTTCTTACAAAAAAGTGACCGGATTTTCTATCATGGAAAATCCGGTGCTCACGAGAACAGTTTCGCGGGATTTATTCAGCAGCTGTTTCACCCGGGATCCAGGGCATCAGGAACATGCTGATGTACAGATTCTCGTTGCCGTATGAGTAATCGTAGGAGAAAAGCCTGGTTTCTTCCTGCGTCCGCTCCTCCTCCGGAACCAGGCTGATATTCTGTTTCCGGTTGGCATTCATATCGTAATCCCGGGTATACATCCGGACCGTATGCGCCGCATGCTTATACTCCTTGGTCCGGGGGGTATCCACATTGCCCTCGATGGTTGTGATCCGGTATTTTCCGGGAGACAGCTCCTTCACATCATATACCAGCCCGACATGATAATAGGGCGTAGCGCCGACGGTCCCCTTGAATTTTTTCCCGTTTCCGAAAACGGCAATGAATCCTTTCTGGGGAATCATGGTCAGCCGGTTCATGCGGGTATAGCCGGTGACCAGTTTGCCGACACCAGCCTCCTTCACATGGACGATACCGGGGACTTCCTCCTTCGGGGTTTTGGCCCATTCCTGCTGGGGAACCCCAAGCTCCAGCATGCACCAGGTGATAAATCCCCCGCACCATCCGTAGGAGCCGTTATTCCGCCATTTTGTGTACTTGTTTTTCTCTTTCAGGTTTTTTGCATCCGTCTCTATCATTTCACCATAGGCCAGATCCAGCAGCTGCTGAATGGTTTCGGGTATATCCTCAACGATGTCTGCAGAAATGTCCCTGGGAGCGGGGGTTGGAGTCGGTGAGGACTTTCCCGCAGCCTGGGCAGAAGCTGTAAAGCCCAACAGCACGGCCAGCAGGAGCACGGTCAGGTGTTTCAGTGTTTTCATATCCTTTCGTCCTTTCCGACAGGGCCCGGATTCGCGGGACACCCAGCATTAAACAAGGTATTCTAACCCTCTCCGCGACGGACTGTCAAGGCTTGCAGAAGGACCGGCGCATCCTTCAGGAATGCTTGTTTCTGGTAATATTATCCGGAGAAAGAAGGGAAAACGGTTCCGAAGATATAATTATTTTTGGAAAGGCATTTTTTTTGCTTGGCAGAAACTCTTCGGGAGTGGTTGGATTGAATGGTTTTAAACGCCTTGCGGCCATGATAGCAGCAATCGTCTCTGTATGTATACAGGTGGCTTTCGCTGCTGCGGAGGGAAAGACCGGCCTTGAGTATTTCGGGGTATACCACGGGCCTGACGGCAGCAAAAAAATTGCCATCACAATGGATGACTGCAATAATCTCGATACCGTCTGGAAGACTGTTGAACTCTGCGAACAGTACGGGATTACAATGACATTTTTCCCCGTCGGGGTGAATTTGCATCCCGAAGACAAGGAGAACTGGCAGAAAGCGCTGGATATCGGATGTGAGATCGGCAGCCACGGCTATACACATATAAAATATAACACTGCTTACCGGATCCAGGACGGGCTGAACTATTTCCAGCATTATCTGGACGAGATGCTGGGATATCATTATCAGGTCCGGTGGTTTCGTCCGCCGTGGGGTTATGCTTCCCTTAAGGATGAAAACGGATCGGAACGCAACGCCATGACATACATCAAGCGGTGCGGGTACGACCATGCTCTGTGCTGGGACGTCAGCTACATGCTGGATGCAGAAGGCGCGCTGCAAAAGACGCTGCAACAGACGAGGAATCATGGCGCGATCCTTTTATTCCATGCCGCGGTTCCCGATTATAATTGTCTTGTGGACCTGATTCCGATGCTGCTGGACGCCGGACTTGAACCCGTGACGGTCAGCGAACTGTTTGGGTTCGATCCGCCGGAGACGAGCGAAGAGTTGTTCGTATACGATTACAAGACTTATCAGTTTCCAAGACCTGATGCCAGATAAAAACGGACAGCAGCGCAGCTGTTCAATGCTGCGCCGGCATTCAACGGGGGGGTATTTTCCCGCTTCTGAATCTGTATCAGATGAACACACCTTGTACAAACAGATAGCTGACCGGCTGTTCCGCATCAGGGAGCGGGCTGACGGTTGTGTCTGTCAGCAGGCAGTTTCTGCTTTCCGCCTGCGGCGACACTTTCCCGCAGGGAAAGGCGGGGTTATAATGAGGGGGAAGGTTGTATCGGGCAGGGACTTATGGTAAAATTCCGAAAGAAATACTGAGCGGAGGAGAAATATGAAAATACTTGTAACGGGCGGCGCCGGATATATTGGCAGCCATACCTGCGTGGAACTGCTGGAAGCCGGCCATGAGGTCGTGATTGCGGACAACCTGTACAACGCAAGCCGGAAAGCTGTCGACAGGATCGGGGAGATTACGGGAAAGACGCCGGTTTTTTATGAGGCGGACCTGTGCGACCGGGCTGCCATGGAGAAGATTTTCAGCGCCCATAATTTTGACGCGGTGATCCATTTTGCCGGCTACAAGGCGGTCGGCGAATCGGTGGTTAAACCCATCGAATACTATACCAACAATTTATACGGAACGCTGACGCTGACAGATCTGATGCGCAGGCATGGCGTGAAGAAGATTATCTTCAGCTCTTCCGCAACGGTCTACGGGGATCCGGCTTTTGTGCCGATCACCGAGGAGTGCCCCAAGGGCGTCTGCACCAATCCCTACGGATGGACAAAATGGATGCTTGAACAGATCCTGACCGACCTGCATACGGCCGATCCGGAATGGAGCGTGATTCTGCTGCGGTATTTCAATCCGATCGGCGCGCATCCGAGCGGAAAGATCGGAGAAGATCCAAAGGGTATCCCGAACAACCTGGTGCCCTATGTGGCGCAGGTGGCGGTCGGTAAACTGCCGGAGCTTGGCGTATTCGGCAACGATTACGACACACCGGACGGAACGGGCGTGCGGGACTATATCCATGTGGTGGACCTGGCGCGCGGCCATGTGCAGGCACTGAAAAAGTTCGCCGAGGAGAACGCGGTGCGGATTTACAATCTGGGGACCGGTCACGGCTACAGCGTGCTGGATATTGTAAAGGCGTTCGGAAAGGCCTGCGGACATGAGATCCCCTACGCCATCAAGCCGCGCCGCGCCGGCGATATCGCCACTTGCTTCTGTGATCCGGGCAAAGCGAAAACGGAACTCGGCTGGGAGGCACAGTTCGGGATCGAGGAGATGTGCGCTGATTCCTGGCGGTGGCAGAGCATGAATCCGGACGGATACCGTACCGGAGAAGACGCATAAGAAGAGGAGATACACGCATGGCAACCTATGTCTGCGGCCACCGCAACCCGGATACGGATTCGATTGTGGCAGCCATCGCCTATGCCTCACTGTGCAATATGCTGGGCGAGAACGATTACATTCCGGTCCGGCTGGGACATCTGAACGACGAGACGAAATTCCTGCTGGAACGTTTCGGATTTCAGGCGCCGATGAAGATCACCTCCGTGCGGACGCAGGTGCGCGACGTGGAGTATGACACGCCGCCGAAGCTTGCGCCCGGGGTTCCGGTAAGCTACGCCTGGAACCTGATGATGGAGTATCCGAATCTGAACATGCTGCCGATCACCAATGAGGATGATACGCTCTACGGTCTGGTGGCCGGCGGAACGATCGCACAGACAGACATGCAGACAATCCTGACTCCTGTCGTGCAGGACGCGCCGATTCTGAATGTGCTTTCCGCTTTGGAGGGGCACATCCTGAACCGGGAGGACGATTTTTTCGAGACGCTCTCCGGCGAGGTGATGATCGCCCTGCCCGGCGCCGGCGATTATCTCCGCAATATCGGACCGGACAGCATCGTCCTGTGCGGCAGCCAGCCGGACGTGGTGGATACGGCGCTGGAAAAGAAGGCCAGGGCGGTGATCCTCTGCCAGAGCGACCTGGCGGAGAAATACAGGCGGACCTCCTCAGAGACCTGTATCATTTCCACACCGCTCGACGCATGGCGCGCGGCCCGGTGGCTCTATCTGGCAACGCCTGTCGGACGCGTGGCCCGCAGGGAGGAACTGAAAACCTTTCATCTCGACGACTACCTGGACGATGTGAAGGAAGCGATGCTGAAAAGCCGCTACCGCAGCTATCCGATCCTGGATGACCAGAACAGAGTGGTCGGCACAATCAGCCGGTATCACCTGCTGCGGCCGCAGCGCAAGCGGATCGTTCTGGTAGACCATAACGAGATGGGACAGACCGTGGCCGGACTGGACCAGGCGGAACTGGTCGGAGTCATTGATCATCATCGCCTGGCCGATGTGCAGACCGGATATCCGGTGTTTGTGCGGAACGAACCGGTTGGTTCCACCAACACGATTATCGCAACGATGTTCCAGGAACAGGGACTGATGCCCGGGGAAAAGCTGGCCGGGCTGATGGCTGCCGCGATTATCAGCGATACGGTGATGTTCAAATCACCGACCACCACACCCCGCGACCGGCGGATGGCGGAACGGCTGGCCAGGATTGCCGGACTGGATCTGGACAAGCTCGGACAGGAGGTTTTCTCCGCGGGCTCGTCGGAAAAATCAGCGGAAACGCTGATCGGAACAGACCTGAAGGAATTCAACCTGGGCGATCATTACCTGATTATCAGCCAGATCACGACGATGGATTCCGCCGCGCTGACTGCCCGGAAGGAAGAACTGCTCGGCGAAATGGAAAAGATCCGAACGAACCGGAAGGCGGACATGGTGCTCCTGATGATTACGGACGTCCTGCGGGAAGGAACGGAGCTGCTTTTTATCGGCGATGGGGAGATTATCCGGAACGCCCTGGAACTCCGGGAAACAGCGGACAGCCAGGTGTTCATTCCGGGACTTGTATCCAGGAAAAAGCAGCTTGTCCCCGCGCTGACGCAGCTGTGGGGCTGACGGACAGGAAGGCATCCCGGTTGCAAATGCGGCCGAAAAAGAGTAGAATTTTCCGGACAGAAGGAGGGCGATGTATCGATGTGGCACATTGTATCCGATACAAGCTGTGATCTGCATTCCCTGGAGGGCGGAGAGGGAGTATTCGATTTTGCAACGATCCCCTTCACCATCCGCATCGGGAACAAGGAATATATTGATGACGAAAATATGCCGGTGGAAGAAATGCTGACGGCCAATGAGAGCCAGTCTGAACTGGCGCAGACATCCTGTCCTTCCCCGGAAGACTGGCGTGAAAAGTTTGCACCGGAAGGTCCGGCACTGGCTTTTACCATTTCCAGCGCACTTTCCGGAAGCTACAACAGCGCCTGCACCGCGAAACGGATGCTGCAGGAAGAAGATCCTGAAAAACAGATTGCCGTGATCGACAGCAGGGCAACAGGCCCGGAAGTGGCGATGCTGATTCTGAAAGCCCGGGAACTGATCCTGGAAGGGAAAGTATTCAGGGAGGTTGAGGCGGCGCTGAACCGGGAAGCTGAACGGATCCATACGGCGTTTGCACTGGCTTCCTACCGCAACCTGATCAAGGCCGGACGGGTCAGCCGGCTGATCGGATTCATCGCGGGCCACCTCGGATTCTGGGGTATCGGTATCGGCAGCGAGGAAGGCGAGATCGCCATCCGCGGCAAGGCACGCGGGGACAAGAGCATGATCCGGTTTCTTGTCGATGAAATCAAAAAAATCGGCACCGCCGGGAATGAGATCCGCATCAGCCACTGCCTGAACGAGAAATGCGCCCTGGCGCTGAAAGAACAGCTGGAGCAGGCGTTTCACGGCGTGAAGGTGATCCTGATGGAAACCCGCGGACTGGACAGCTTTTACGCAGAGCGCCGCGGACTGATTGTCGGATTCTGAAAACAGAAAAGCCGGGCATTGCGCCCGGCGTTTTTCAATGGATTTAAAGGTTTACAAAGCTGACAAGTTCCTCATGCGGCGTTTTGGCCTTTTCGGCGGTCAGCTCGTTGAGCATCAGCGCGACCTGTCCGTCCGGCCCCTGAACCTGCTGACAGCGGGCTGTCAGCGTGAAATAGGTTTTGTTGTCCGGCGTACGCTCTCCCTTGCAGACCCATCCGCAGGGCGCGATATCGTTGGAACAGCAGGTCATGGCATTGCGGGCAAAATAATAATATCCTTTGGGGAACCCGGAACGCTTCCAGGCCTGGCCGACCAGGCGGACGCGCTTTCCGTGATACCGTTCCGGATGGTCCATGCTGTCAACATAGAAGATGCCGAACTGCTCATCCGTTATGACGATCGGATCGGCTTTCATATCGTAGGGCAGGTCATCATCGGTAATGCCGTCGTCCACGGTGCCGTCGGTGTTTTCAAAGAAGATGGTGGCGCTGCTGTTCATCGCACGCAGCTGCTTCCGCCAGGAGGCCTTGTTGAAATCAGGTTTGCAACGGTTGATGCAGATCATGTCCGCGATCTTCATGGGGTCTGTCAGGAGTTTCCGCATGTTCGCCATGTAGTTGTCAAACGTCGTGCCGTCGGCTACGGTGACCATCTGGGCCCAGTCCCACAGGCGGGGCAGACGGAGCGTGTCCAGCTTGTCGATCCCCCACATGGAATTGTATTCCAGAATGACGCAGGAAGGCTTGTGCTCGTCTTCCAGCTGCTGCAGACGGGCAGAACAGAGTTCTTCTTCCTCCTCCAGCATGACGAGGACGCCCTTGTTTTTCTCCAGGGATTCCTTGTCCCATTCTTTTTCGCCGTCCTCACAGCAGAGGATCAGCACCTTGCCGCCGTTGGTGAAACGCTCGTTGCCCAGCACCGTGAGGCCAAGCGTGGTTTTACCGCCTTCCAGGAATCCGGTAATCAGGTATACCGGTACAAATCTGCGAATCATAAATGAAACAGCTCCGTCAACGCTTTTTCGTTCAGGTCGGCTCCGATCACGCACAGGCGGCCGGT
>CAMJTZ010000051.1 GCA_946408865.1 uncultured Clostridia bacterium | reverse complement strand
TCAGCCGCATCAACGGCTTCACCTATGTGCAGACCAAGTATGACTACCTGTCCGCCGACGTGAAGGAAGATCACGCGCTGACCATCGTGAAGAAGACCGCCTATTCCAACGGCGACCGTGCAAAGGTCAACTGCTACGGCGCGGACGACGTGCGCGAAGGCGTTGCCATCATGTGGCACGAGGGTGCGGACATCTCCATCACCGGCAACAGCACCAACCCCACCCGGTTCCAGCATCCTGTTGCGGGCACCTACAAGAAGGAACGCTGGGAAGCCGGCAAGAAGTACTTCTCTGTGGCCAGCGGCGGCGGCACCGGACGTACCCTGCATCCCGACAACATGGCTGCCGGTCCCGCCAGCTACGGCATGACCGATACCATGGGCCGGATGCACTCTGACGCGCAGTTCGCGGGATCTTCTTCCGTGCCTGCCCACGTTGAGATGATGGGATTCCTGGGCGCCGGCAACAACCCCATGGTCGGTATGACCGTGGCGGTGGCCGTGGCTGTGCAGGAAGCGATGAGCAAGTAATAAGTCGGGTGGCTTGTTACAGTAATAATTTAGCTTTTAAAGCGCTCCCGGGCATGGGTTCGGGAGCGTCTTTCTTTGATGACGGATGGAGGATGTATGCCAAAGACGGTCTGGATCACCGGAGCCTCAAGCGGGCTGGGACTGCATACCGCGATGGCCCTGCGGCAGGACGGATGGCAGGTGATTGCGGGAGCGCGGAGCTTCGGGGACGAAACGGCGGAGGACGGAACCATCCGGCTGCCGCTGGATGTGACCCGCGAGGAAAGCGTGAAGGAATTCTGCCGGAGGGCAGCGCAGATTGCGCTGCCGGACGCGCTGGTGCAGTGCGCCGGCATTCTGGTGCTGGGCAGCTGCGAGGAAACGGAGACGGAAGAATTCCGGAGGGTGATCGACACCAACTATCTGGGCATGGTCCGGATGAACCGGGAAGTGCTGCCCCTGATGCGGCAGCAAGGCGGCGGGAAAATCGTCCTTTATTCTTCCATAAACGGGCTGCTGGGCATTCCTTTCCAGAGCGCCTATACTGCCAGCAAGCATGCGATTGAGGGTTACGCGGAATGTCTGGCGCTGGAAGTGAAACCTTTCGGCATCCAGGTGATGCTGGCGGAACCCGGGGACCACCGGAGCGGAAGCAGCAAATACCGCCTCCGCGCGGCTGCCATGACGGAGGACTCCCCGTACGCAGCAGCCTATGAAAGCGCGACGAAACGGATCCATCACGACGAGACGAACGGATATGATCCGGATGCGCTGGGAAGAAAGATTTCGCGGATTCTGGACCGGAAGCGGATTCCCTTCCGGAAGCGGATTGCCAGCGCCGACCAGCACCTGGCGGTATATGTGCACCGGTTCCTGGGGGCCCGGATCAATGCTGCGGTTCTGAGGTCTTACTATATCAGGAAGTAATTGGTCGGATTACGCTATCCTAAAAGGCATTCGGAGGTTCCGATGAGAAAGGCTTTTTCATTTCACACGGTTCTGGCGGTTTTCCTGCTCTTCTCCCTGCTGTTCACCGCAGCAGCGGCCGATACGGAGAAGGATGGATTTCATTTTGATGAAAACGGTTTCCTGACCGGGGACGATAATCCGGCGGATGAGTACCTGCAGGAGGATGATGAAAACGGCATCTGGCAGTACGCGTCGAAGGATCTGGCCATTACGGTTCGGCGGACCCGGGAGAAGGTAAACAAAAAGATCCGGGAATATTGCATCGCGGAGATCCATTGCTCGGAGGCATCTCCCATGGGTTCCATAATGACAGAGCCCTATTCCCGGTATGGTTCTGCCCCGACGCCGGGTGTCCGGCAGGAGGTGCCCACCACCCTGCTGGAGGCTCATCCGTCCGTCCTGGCCGTATCGGACGATATGTTCGGGCTGCGGCTCAGCCCTACCGGCCGGAACAAAACCAAATATAAATACCACGGCGTGATCATCCGGGACGGGGAAGTGCTGGCAACCAAAACCCGTAACAGCCCGGAGGAAGGGAAAAAGGACAGGCGCCCCTGGCCGAACCTGGACACGCTGGCGGTTTACCGGGACGGCAGTATGAAAACCTTTGTCAGCGGCGACAAAACAGCGGAAGAATACCTGGCGGAAGGCGCGGTAAACGTCCTGGCCTTCGGGCCGTGGCTGATTTCGGGCGGCGAACTGAATCCTGCCTTGTCGAACAAGAATTACTATCCGGCGTCCGAGCCCCGGGTCGCCATCGGTATGGTGGAGCCGTATCATTACGTGATTATTGCTGCTTCCGGCCGCCCCATGGAAAAGTATATAGGCGTCAAGCTGCTATGGCTGGCGGAAACGCTGAAGGAATATGGCTGCACGGAAGCACTGAATCTGGACGGGGGCGCTACGGTCGTTATGGCGTTCAACAACAAGATTATCCTGAAGGGAAGCTACGTCAAAGGTTTCCGGAATCTCGGCAGTATGATTGCCTTCGGGCTGGAGTGAAAACGGAAAAGGAGCAGCTTCGAACGCTGCTCCTTTTGACTTGGTGTTTTGCGCTTAAGCGAACGGTACCCAGACACCGAGGTAACCGTCCTCGTTGCGGTCGGCTTTATAAAGCCAGGTGGCCCGCCGGTCGGTAAAGGTCTGCTCAAAATGGTCTCCTTCCGGATTGGTGAAGGTGAGCGCGGCTCCGCAGGGGGATACCGGGACGTTTTCCCCTTCCTGGAAGAGCCGGAAGTTTCCGCCGGTAACCATGAAACGGGAATGGCTGTTGCCGATGAGATAACGTTCGCCGGCCAGAAGTTCGCCGGCCAGGTCGCCGCTTTCCACACGGGTGTCACAGGCGCCGTTCAGGCTGCCGAAACCGGCCAGGCGGTTGCCTTCGCCGTGGATCCGGATTTTCGTATCCCGGATGACGAATTTCGCTTCGCCGTTAAAGGTGCCCAGAATGGCGCCGGAATCACAGTTGACAGTGGCCGTCAGGCTGCCGCCGGAGAGAAGGACGTCGGCGGTGCCGGTCATGGTGCCTACTCCGGTGACCCGTTCACAGGCGGCGGAGAGGTTAAAACTGCCGGACATCCGGATTTCAGCCGCGCCGGCATGGGATCCGATGAGTACCACGTCATTGCCTTCCATATGAACAGCGACAGGCACGTTGTCAATTTCAATATGAATATCACCGGTGGAAGAACCGATGCCGGTCACCGTGACGCCGGAAGCGGAGAGGTCGATGGTGCCGCTGCGGATAAAGATTCCCTTGCCGGCACAGACGCCGCCGCCGATACAGGCAGTCTTGTCCCCGGAGGCACGGACGACGATTGTGCCGGTCGATTCGAGGTTGATGGTGCCGAAGGGGTCATTGCAGTTGGAACCAAGACCGACGGAATAGTTCCGTGTGTTATGCACAAGGAGATTGCCGCTGCCGCGGACGGTCAGACTGCTGTTGCCCGGAACGATGATCCCATCCCGGTTCAGCGTATTGTGGCCGGTCAGATTCAGAAGCAGGCTGCTGTTGTTGCCTATACGGATGCAGGGCTCTGTTGACCCGGTAAGGTTCACATTCTCAAAGTTCAGCGTGACATCCGAATCATCGGAAATGCGGATGGTCATATCCACGCTGTGGGATTTTTCTCCCCTGAGGGTATAGGAACCGGCCTGCAGAATGATACAGGCGTATTTGCGGATGGCAAGATCCAGCAGGTCTATGCTTTCACCGGGCTCAGGATTATAGAAGAGCAGTTCCTTGGTTCCCTGGGCCACATGGATGTTTTCTTCACGGATTTCGTGGAGAACCTTGTCGGAAACGGATTTGGCCGGGAATTCGGAAGGACGCCCTGTATAGAATCCCTGGATCAGGTCGATTCCGCAGTCAATGACGGTGCGGAGTTCCTCAGACGTTTCGACACCCTCCGCCAGGGCGCGGATGCCGTTCTGATGAGCGAAATCGATGGTGTTCCGGACAAAGAGGCGGCGGTTGGCGTCCGTCGCGATGCCGGCGATAAGACCCCGGTCGATCTTGATGATCTGGGGAGCATAGCGCAGGAGGTTCAGAATATTGGAATGGCCGGTACCGAAATCGTCAATGGCGATCTGCGTCTGCGCGCCGGGTTTGCAGACGCGCTTGAGCCGGTCCAGCTCCTCGTCCGACGTGGGGTTGTCTTCCGTGAGCTCAAAAACGAAGCAGTCCAGGAAGCTTTCATACTTGCCGATGATGGCGCTGCAATCCTCCTCGTTGAGAAAGAAACCGGGAATCGTATTGATGAAAACCTTGCAGCCGTTGAAATCGGAATAATTGCGGACAAAACGTTCCATGATCCCGAAAACAGTGGCGTGCTCGACTTCATAAAGGCGGCCCTGTTCCCGGGCAATCCGCAGGATTTCCAGCGGCGCGAGATTGATGATGGAATCTGTGCGCATGAGGGCTTCATAGGCATAGATGAGACCGCTGTGGGCGTCAATAATCGGCTGAAAGTGAAAACGGAACAGGTTTTTCTCCATCAGGAGGTTGAAGGTGCTGTTCTGGGTATCACTGATGCCGGGCTGCTGCGGATCATCCGGCCGGCCTGTGCGCAGCCGGTTCAGGTACATCTCACCGACGGCCAGGCTGATGAGGCTCTCGAGGGGAACCGGTTTCCAGCGGCGGTCCAGATGGGTAACGCCGCTGCTGACTTCCAGGAAATACGGTTTGGAAGTGCCGGAATTGTACTGTTCAATCTGCCGGAAAAAGGCGTTGCCGTTCCGGACGATGAGCGCGGAAAGGGTGGATTCATCCGTCGGCGCGTCGATAACGGCAAACTGGTCTTCGCTGATCCGGGCAATATGCAGCGCTTCCGGGTTTGCATTCAGAAGCGCCCGGGTAACCGTGCGGATGACGTCTTCCGTTTCGGCCATGCCGTATGTTTCATAGATCCAGGAATAGCGCGGGAGGCCGAAGACCGTGACGGAAAGCATCCGCTCCCGGGCATTTGGCTGCAGGACATACTCCTCATACCAGCGGGTGAGGCCTTTCAGGTTGGAGAGACCGGCAATGCTGTCCACATAAAGGTTGTTTTCCAGTTTGGCGACAAGCTGCTGCTGGCGTACGCGCCCCAGCTGAACGGAGGCAATCATGTTCAGAACGTCGGACAGGCGCTTGATGAGCTGGGCGTCTACATCCAGGTTCTCGGTATGGGCGGCATAGTAGCCGCAGACGCGGACATCGGAATGCACGATATTCATGATGGTTACGCCGGAAGCCGATTCGGAAGGAAGCGGCATATCCCGCAGGTACACTTTGCGGAGGGCCGGCTGATGATCCGGCTCACAGTGGGGGATCATAATCAGTTCTTCTTCCGGATGATCCGGCATATGAACCGTGTCCGGATTGGATTCGAGAAGGCTCCGGTTCAGATACAGCGCGGAATCGGGCAGGAGGAGGACCGCCAGACGGCCGAGGAAACCATAAAGCTCCTTTTCTTCCAGCAGCTGATCTACAACGTAGTACAGCGTGTTTTCATGCGTGAAGAGCGCCTCGGTTTTGCGAAGGGTATGAATTCCGGTGAAGCGTTCGTGGACAAAGGAGGGACAGCCGCAGGATTCCGTGAGAACGGCGTTGTAATGATGCGTCAGAACAGGAAGCTCTTCCGGCTGCGATGAAGGATCATAGGAAAGAATCTGATCGATCACGAGGCGGGCGAGTTCGCCCGGATTGCTGGCGATGGTGGTCAGCTGCGGCTGGATCAAATAGGCGGCCGGCGTACCGTCAAAACCGGTGACAATGACGTCTTCCGGGATGCGGATTCCGGCGCGCTGCAGAAAGTCGCAGACGGCCGCAGCCATACTGTCATTGGCACAGAGGATCGCGCGGGGAAGTTTTTCCCGTTCTTCAACGAGGGACTGGACGATCTGCACAGCGATGATATCCAGATAATTGCCGTACGCGAAGTATTCCTCGCCGCAGGGGAGGCCGAACTCTTCCATTACTTCCTGCCAGCAGCGGAGACGGAGGATGGAATTTTCCTCTTCCTTCAGGCCGGCAATATAAAAGCAGTCACGCACCTGATGATCCCGGAGGATATGGCGGATGAGTTCCTTGTACGGCTCGGCATAATCATCGACAATGCTGATGCAGCGGGGATGGCGTCCGCCAAGATAGAATACGGGGATCTTCTGGCTGCGGGCACACTGAATCAGGCGCTCAAGCTGATCGGAATCATAGATATCCCCATGCAGAATGACGAGGGCGGAAAGACGGTCATACCGGATCAGATCATAGATACAGCCGGTAACGTTGCCGCCGTGATGGGACCAGTACCAGTCCATGGAGGAATTGAAAACAAGCAGGGGATACCCGGCTGTACGGGCGGCACGATCCAGTTCGCACAGGAAATCGTCCTTCAGAAAAGTATGGGCCTGCGACATACACAGACCGATCCATTTCGGACTGTCAGAGACGTTGACACGCTCTTCCATTTGTACCTCCGGAAAGCTGATCAGAATGTGGAATGCATCCTGTACAATCTCTTTTGACAACTGTCTGGGAATTAAAATGCTTCAGGTTATGTTCATCAGAGTAGAGAAAGTATAACATAAAGTACAGAGAAAAGGAACAAGCATTGTGAAAAGGAACGAAATAAGGTATACTGACACCTGCGTGCAAAAAGCGCGCGGTGAGTTCGAAACCATCCTCACCTAAAACAAAACTAAGGAGAAAAAGAAAATGAGGAAGAACTATGCCCTGCAGGTTGCAACCAGCGGCATTATCGCCGGGCTGTACATTGTGATAACCATACTTGTGGCACCTATAGCGAGCGGTCCGATCCAGATCCGTATCTCCGAGGCGCTGACAATCCTGCCGATTTTTACTCCCATGGCAATTCCGGGTTTGACGATCGGATGCGTGATTGCAAACCTGTTTACCGGCTGCGTGCTTGAGGATATCATTTTTGGATCACTAGCGACGCTGATCGGCGCATTTGGAACGCGGCTGCTGCGGAAGCATCCCTATCTTGCCTGGATCCCGCCGGTGGTCAGCAATATGGTGATTGTTCCGATTGTGCTGTTGAAGGCTTATCATGTGGAAGAAGCATGGTGGTATCTGGTATTAACTATCGGAATCGGTGAAATCATCAGCTGCGGTATCCTGGGGCTGCTGCTGTATCAGGCAGTGCGGAAACTGCCTGAAAAACTGATGGGGAATATTTTCCCTGACATGGAAAGATAACCGGATTTGCGGATGATACAGACGTTCCGGAAACTGCGGGACAAAAAAGATGAACCGGGACCTGCAGCCGGTGCGGGACGCGGAGGTCAATATGAAAAACACCCTTGGCAGCAGTGTCTGCGTGACACTGTTCGGCGAAAGCCACGGAGCAAAAATCGGCGCCGTGCTGGATGGCATGGCTCCCGGGATTCCGGTGGATGAAGACCTGATCCGGCATCAGCTGGATCTGCGGCGGCCTGCCGGGCGGACCGGGACTGCCCGCCGGGAGGCGGACGCGTTTGAAATTGTCAGCGGCGTGTTTGAGGGAAAGACGACCGGAACGCCCATCGCTATCCTGATTCCCAACGCGGACACGCGGAGCGGGGATTATGCGCGCGGCGCGCTGCGGCCGGGACATGCGGACTATACCGCGCAGATGAAATATCATGGATTTGAAGATTACCGCGGCGGCGGACATTTCAGCGGCCGGATTACCGCGGCGCTGACGGCTGCCGGCGCGGTTGCTGCCGGTGCGCTGCGGAACAGGGGAATCCTGATCGGAACACATGTGGCCCGGTGCGCCTGTATTGCGGACGCACCCTTTACGGATCCGGAACACCAGATTGAACAACTGAACAGAAGCGCTTTCGCCGTGCTGGATCCGGCGAAGGGCGAAGCGATGCGTGCAGCGATTGAAAAAGCGGCGGAAGAGGGCGACAGCGTCGGCGGTGTGCTGGAAACCATTGTGACAGGCATGCCGGCAGGCGTCGGCGAGCCGTGGTTCGATACGCTGGAAAGCCTGCTTTCGCACGCGCTTTTTTCCATTCCGGCGGTCAAGGGCGTGGAATTCGGCGACGGATTTGCGCTGCCGGAAATGCGGGGAAGCGAAGCGAATGACCCGTGGATTCTGAAAGACGGAAAAATGCAGACACGGACAAACCGCAACGGCGGCATCAACGGCGGAATCTCGAACGGGATGCCGATTCTGTTTCGCTGCGCGGTGAAACCCACCCCGTCGATTGCGCTGCCGCAGGCAACCGTGAGCGCAGACGGAACAAAAGAAGAAACGCTGACCATTACCGGAAGACATGATCCGGCGATTGTCCACCGCGCCCGGGTGGTGGCGGACAGCGTGACAGCGCTGACGCTGTGCGACGCGCTGGCGCTGCGTTACGGAACAGACTGGCTGGCAGGTGATCCGGCATGATTTACGGACTGATCGGGGAAAAGCTGGGACACAGTTTTTCCGCGGAAATACACCGCCGGCTGGGCGGAGAGCCTTATGAACTGCTGGAGCTCACGCCGGAAGCGGTCGGGCCCTTCCTGCAGGAAGGAAATTTCCGGGGCATCAACGTAACGATTCCCTTTAAGCAGACGGTGATCCCGTATCTGGATGAAATTACCGAAACCGCCCGGGAGATCGGCGCGGTCAATACGATCGTCCGGCGGGGCGGAAAACTGTACGGAGACAATACGGATGCCGCGGGGCTGACCATGCTGCTGCGGCGGACCGGCGCAGAGCCGGCGGGGAAAAAAGTGCTGATTCTGGGGACGGGCGGCACCAGCCTCACGGCGATGTACGTGGCGAAGAAACTTGGCGCGCGCGCTGTGATTCGTGTGAGCCGCAGCGGGCGGGGGGATGCCGTGACCTATGAACAGGCCGCGGCGGAACACCGGGACGCGCAGATCCTGATCAACACCACGCCCTGCGGAATGTATCCGCAGGTGGACGGCTGCCCGGCCGATCCGGCGGATTACCCGGATCTGGAAGCGGTAGTGGATGCGGTATACAATCCGCTGCGGACCAACCTGGTTCTGGAAGCCCGGAAACGCGGAATCGCGGCGGAAGGCGGACTGTTCATGCTGACAGCCCAGGCGGTGCGGGCGGCGGAAAGGTTCCGCGGGATCACGTATCCGGAAGAAACCGCGGACCGGATTTACAAAGAACTTCTGCGGGAAAAGGAAAACATTGTCCTGACCGGAATGCCGGGAAGCGGGAAAAGCACGGTATCCGCCGCGCTGCATGTCCGGACCGGGCGGGAAGTGAAAGATACGGATACACTGATCGAGCAGAAAGCAGGAAAGTCCATAACGGATATTTTCCGGGAGGACGGAGAGAAGGCATTCCGGGATATGGAAAGCGCGGTGATCGCGGAGGTTTCCGCCGGAGGCGGACAGATTATCGCAACCGGAGGCGGAGCGGTGCTGCGTCCGGAGAACGTGCAGGCGCTGAAACGGAACGGACGCCTGATTCTGCTGGAGCGGGCTGCGGAGACACTGGTGCCGACGGATGACCGGCCGCTGGCGGATACACGGGAAAAAATGGACCGGCTGTGGCGGGAGCGCGAACCGGTTTACCGCGCGGCGGCGGATATCACGGTAAAGGCAGGCGGCACGCCGGAAGAAGCGGCCGCGGAGATTGAAAGCAGGTGGAACGCATGAAAATCCTTGTGATCAACGGACCGAACCTGAATATGCTGGGAATCCGGGAACCTGAAATCTACGGACGGGAAACGTATGCGGACCTGCTGGAGAAAATCCGGAAACACGCGGAAGAAAAGCATGCGGAGGTGTCCTTTTTCCAGTCAAACCACGAAGGGGATCTGGTGGACGCGATTCAGGGGGCGTACGGGAAGCAGGACGGAATCATCCTGAATCCGGGCGCCTATACCCACACAAGCGTGGCGCTACTGGACGCGCTGAAGACGGTCGGGATCCGCACGGTGGAAGTGCATATCACGGATGTGAATACGCGCGAGGAATTTCGGAAAATCAGCTATGTACGGGCGGCCTGTGAAAAGACGATTTCTGGTCACGGGACGGACGGTTATCTGGAAGCGATGGATTATCTGACAGGAGGCCGGTAAACATGCGGGCAGTGATAGAACCCGGAGCGCTCCGGGGCGTGATCTCCGCGCCGCCTTCGAAATCCATGGCACACCGGATGCTGATCTGCGCGGCTTTGGCGGAAGGCGAAAGCCTTGTGCAGCCGATTGAACTGTCGGAGGATATCCTGGCAACGGCGGACGGGCTGCGCGCTCTGGGTGCCCGGATTGAACGGGAAGAGGACGCGCTGCGCGTGAAAGGCTGCCGGCCTGCGGAGGCGGAAGACGCCGTGATTCCCTGCCGGGAGAGCGGGAGTACGCTGCGGTTTCTGCTGCCGCTGTGCCTGCTGAACGGAAGAGATATGCTGCTGACCGGAAGCGGACGTCTCCCGGAACGGCCGCTGGATGTATATGAAACACTGTGTGCGGAACGGGGATTCCGGCTGGAAAGGACGGCGGAAGGCATCCGGGTCCGGGGAAAACTGGCGCCCGGTGAATATACGGTGCGCGGCGATCTGTCCAGCCAGTTCCTGACAGGGCTGCTGTACGCGCTGAGCCTGCTGGACAGGCGGAGCGAAATCCGTATCCTGCCGCCGATTGAGAGCGAACCATATCTGGAAATGACGCTGGAGGCCCTGGCGGAAGCCGGAGTGCCGGCGGAACGGCCGGAGCGGGAGAGGCTGGTGGTTCCCGGAGGGAAACTGTTCCGGAGCGGAACAAAGACCGTGGAGGGAGACTGGTCGAACGCCGCGTTTTTTGAGGCGCTGCGGCAGGCCGGGAATGACATCCGGATCACAGGACTCCGGGAGGACAGCCTGCAGGGCGACAAGATCTGCCGGACGTATTTCCGGCAGATCCGGGAAGGCAGCGCATGCGTGGATGTGACAGACTGTCCGGATCTAGCGCCGGTTCTGATGGCGTTTGCGGCGATGTGCGGCGGCGCCCGACTGGAAGGGACGCGGCGTCTTCGCTTCAAGGAAAGCGACCGCGGACAGGCGATGGCGGAAGAACTGGCGAAGTTCGGTACGGCTGTGACGATCGGGGAAAATGCGATTGAAGTCGGCGGCGGGCTGAAGGCACCGGCAGAAATACTGCAGGGGCATAATGATCACCGGATTGTAATGTCTCTGGCGGTGCTGTGCTGCCGGACAGGCGGAACGATCGACGGAGCGGAGGCGGTACGGAAGAGCTTTCCGGGATTCTGGGATGCGCT
>CAMJTZ010000050.1 GCA_946408865.1 uncultured Clostridia bacterium | reverse complement strand
AATCTGTATTTCCGGTTTACTGATTCCGGTGTCTCCCTGCTGGAGTGGCAGTTTCAGCAGAAAAAGCAATAAATGAGTAATTAAATACATAAAAAAGGCATCCGGGGACAGCACTCCGGATGCTTTTGATCTGCTCGGAAAAGGCATTAAAATCAAGGAAAATCAAGCCTCTGAAGCACATCAGAGGTATAACTTTTTCCGTTGACAATGTAGAATCTGGTTTAGTATAATAAACAGGGTTATCTGTAGTTTTCCTTAGATCTGAGAACAGAATATCCATCCGGAACGTCACCAGAAGAAGGACGTTTTGAATGGAGCAACGGGAGATGAACTCATGTCAAGAAAATGGCGGAACATTCTCATCGGGGTTCTGGCAGTTGCTGTCATTGTCGTGCTGATTGTCGTTCTGAATCGTGGCAGCAGCGACTACAGCAGCAAATACGCCGGAGTTGACCTTTCCACGGACATATCCGGGATCGGCCGCAGCAACACTTATGAGGCATATGTGGCTTCCCACGCTTCCGATCCGGAAGTCAGAAAGGAAGTCGCTGTTGATGTGCTCGCTTTTGAGGGTGACGCAACGCCTCAGCGGGAAGGCCTGCTGACGCCGGACGGATCAGAGGTTACCTGGAAGGTGGAAGTTCCCCAGGCCGGACTGTACAATATCCGGCTTGATTACATGACGGTGGAAGGCCGCGGCATCGATATTGAACGCGAGCTGCTGATCAACGGTGAACTGCCCTTTACCGGCGCGAGCACACTGACACTCAGCCGTCTCTGGACCGATGCAGGCGAAGTCCGGAAGGACAACCAGGGGAATGATATCCGCCCCAGTCAGAAGGAAATCTTCGGACGGCAGACGGCCTATTTCCGTGATGACATGGGTTATCAAACAGAACCGTATGCTTTTTATTTCCATGAAGGGGAAAATACGCTGACTCTGCGGGCTGTAAACGAACCTATGGAGATCTGCGGACTAACCCTGACACCTATCGTAAAATATCCGGAATACAAGGATTATCTGGCTGCCCAGCCGCAAGTTAACATGACTGAAAGCGGGAAGGATTATTCCCAGACTGTTCAAGGTGAGTCCGCTCCGCTGCGCAGCGCCCCCAGCCTGTACGCCAGATACGACCGGGCAAGCTCCAAGACAATTCCGTATTCCGTTACCAATACGATCTTGAACTATATCGGCGGTGATCCGTGGACGCACGCCGGTGAATGGATTCAATGGGATTTTGAAGTTCCGGAGGACGGGTATTACAACATTTCCATCAAAGCACGCCAGATGTATCAGCGTGGTGCCCTTTCAGGCCGTACCGTTTACATTGACGGTAAGGTTCCGTTTAAAGAAATGGAAGCCGTTACCTTCTCCTATAACACCGGATGGGAAATGCGGACACTTTCGGATGCCGAAGGGAATCCCTTCCGCTTCTATCTGACAAAAGGCGCTCACACAATCCGCATGGAAGTTACCCTGGGTGAGATGGGTCCGGTGCTCAAGCGGGTAGAGGACAGCATCTTCCGCCTGAACCAGATTTACCGGAAACTGCTGGTTCTGACCGGCGCCACGCCGGACCGGTTCCGCGATTACAACCTGATTCAGGTTTATCCTGAAGCGATTGAAGCAATGGATCTGGAAAGCAAGCGCCTTTACAAGATCGTGGATGACATTGTTGCAACAACCGGTGAAAAGAGCGACCGCGCCGCTTCCGCCCAGACCCTGGCCGTTCAGCTTGAACAATTTATCGAAAACAACGACCGCATTACAGAAAGCTTTACAAATTTCAAAGATAATATAACATCTCTTGGCGCTGCCATGCAGAATATGGCTGAAAGCAAACTGGATGTGGATCTGATCGTGATTTCCGGAGAGAACAAAAAGCCGGATCCGGTACATGAGAACTTCTTTGAAGGTCTGGCGCATGAAGTCCGCAGCTGTGTCAGTTCCTTCTTTGTGGATTATAACTCCCTGGGCAACAAATATGATGCCAATGACGATGTTCTCGATATCTGGATCACTACAGGCCGTGACCAGAGTACCGTGCTGAAGACTATGGTCGACGATACCTTTACCGCGAAATCCGGTATCAAGGTCAATATCAAGCTGGTACAGGCTGATGCAATCCTGACTGCTGTCGTTGCCGGAAACGGACCGGATATTGTCCTGAGTGTCAGCGGATGGTTCGCTGTGAACTATGCAATGCGCAACGCTGTGGAAGACCTGACCCAGTTTGCTGATTTTGAGGAGGTCATCAAACCCTTCTATCAAAGCATTATTGATCCGCTCACCTACAACAACGGCACAAAGATTGGCGTTTACGGTCTGCCGGAGACTCAGGATTTCCCTGTGCTGTTCTACCGGACAGATATTATGGAAGAACTCGGCCTGAAGGTTCCGGATACCTGGGAAGAACTGATTGCGCAACTCCCGACCATTCAGGGCGAAAGCCTGACTGTTGCGATTCCGTTCCCGGATATCAACTCCGCGGATACTGCGATATTCAATACCATGATTTACCAGAACGGCGGAGAGATATATGATAAAGAAGCGAAGAGGACACTGATTGACAGCGAGGCCGGCGTGGCGGCATTCAAACAGTACGTAAGCCTGTTCAACGACTACGGCCTGCCGACGATTTTCAATTTCGTCAGCCGGTTCCGCAGCGGCGAAATGCCGATGGGCGTCATCTCTTACGCAAACTACAATACGCTGATGGTTTCCGCGCCCGAAATCCGCGGCCTTTGGGACTTTACCCTGGTACCGGGGACACTTCAGGAAGACGGAAGCATCGACCGTACCACGCATACAGCCGGCCTGTGCTGCATGATGATCAAAACGGATGATGAGAAGGTACGGAACAACGCATGGGAGTTCATGAAGTGGTGGGTCAGTGCGGAAGCACAGGTTCGTTTCGGCCGTGAGATGGAAAGCATTCTCGGCGCCAGCGCCCGATACCAGACCGCAAACCGCGACGCACTGCGGCAGTTGGCCTGGAGCAACAAACAGCTTGCTGTTCTGGAAGCGCAGATGGCCCAGACGCATGGCTTCCCTGAAATTGCCGGTGGTTATTCCACAACACGTCATATCACCAACGCGATCCGCAGAGTTATCACCACTAAGGAGGATGTCCGGGAGACACTTCTGAATTACGCGCGCACCATTAACGAAGAGATCAAGATCAAACGGCGGGAATTCAACCTGCCAATTGATTAAAAGGAAAGGAGGATCGTAAAGCATGCAATCCCAGTCATTCGTATCCCGTTATTGGACAATGAAACGTGAGAAGATGCAGTACGGTGTTCAGCTGGCAAAACGGAACAAAGTCTGTTATCTGTTCCTGGCTCCGTATGCGATTCTGTTCTTCACGTTCTTTATCCTGCCGATTGCGACTTCCATTTTTTACAGCTTTACGTACTACAATATTCTGGAGCCTGCCCGTTTCATCGGATTCCAGAATTATATCAACCTGATTCTTCAGGACGAGGTTTTCCTGACAGCGATTAAAAACACTTTCGTTATTGCTGTCATAACAGGTCCTGTAGGATATATCCTTTCCTTCCTTTTTGCCTGGTTTATCAATGAATTGCCGAAATGGCTCAGGGCGGTGGCGGTTGTGATCTTCTATGCACCGTCCATTGCAGCGAACGCCTATGTGGTATTCAGCCTGATTTTCCAGGGTGACGCGTATGGATGGTTCAACGCCATTCTGATGGAGTGGGGCCTGATCGATGCACCGAAACTGTGGCTCCTGGATCCGACCTATATGATGACGATTCTGATCATCGTTATTCTCTGGATGAGCATGGGTACCGGCTTCCTGAGCTTCGTGGCAGGCTTCCAGGGAATCGATCGCAGCATGTATGAAGCGGGGTACGTGGACGGTGTACGGAACCGCTGGCAGGAACTGTACCACATTACCCTGCCCAGCATGAAACCGATGCTTTTGTTCGGCGCCGTAATGAGCATTACAACTGCTTTCAATGTCAGCGACGTACCAAGAATCCTGTGCGGATATCCTTCCACGGATTATGCAGTACGTACCGTTGTTACTCACTTGTTTGATTATGGTTTCAGCCGGTTTGAGATGGGCTATGCAAGCGCCATCGCTACCATCCTGTTCCTGGTCATGATTCTTTGCAAAAAAGCAATTGCCGGATTGCTGGGAAGGGTGGGCACCTGAGATGAGCGAACTGAATACCGTCAAATCTGCCGGTACAATGAAAACCATTTCCGGCAAAAAGTACAGGGGTCATCTGATCGCAACAGAAACCGGCGCCGCCTTCTACGAGAAGGGGAACGACAAACCACTGGTGGAATGGAACTATACACGGCTGCACAGAATGGACAATATCCGTCGCGGCGGTGTCAGCAGTCAGGTTACCGTTATCCTGAAGGATGACAGCCGTTATGTCTTTGAACTGGACTACGGTCTGAAACTCTATAACCATATGGATAAATACTGGGTGGACAAACCGGTCACCCCCAGAACCCGGGGCGATGAACTGCACCGCCTGGCGGAACTGCGCGGCGAAAAGATCCAGGTGCCGAAAAAACACCTGATCACCCGCCGTCATCCGAACCGTTCCATCGCCGGCGATATCGGAATTTACCTGATGCTGATTCTTGTCGGTGCTGCAATGTTTTTCCCGCTCTTCTTCCAGATCGGGGCATCTCTCAAACCGCTGGATGAATTTTTCCGCTTTCCGCCGCCCATCTGGCCATCCCATCCGACAACAGACAACTTCTCCGATCTGTTCGTTACAATGGGACAGAGCTGGGTGCCTTTCAGCCGGTATCTTGTAAACACGGTGTTTATCACAGTCGCTGGTACGTTCGGTCATCTGGTGATTGCGAGCATGGCCGCGTTTGTTCTTGCCAAATTCCAGTTCCCCGGCGGAAAGACGTTCTTCGCTGTCGTTACCACCTGCCTGATGTTCTCCGGCTATGTTACGGGTATCCCGAACTATCTGATCATGAGCCGGCTTGGTATGATTGATACCTACTGGGCGCTGATTCTGCCGGCGTTCGCGGCTCCAATCGGACTATTTCTGATGAAACAGTTCATGGAAGGCCTGCCAACTGCCCTCATTGAGGCGGCGACCATTGACGGCGCGACCACGTTCGGTGTTTTCTGGCATATTGTGATGCCGAATGTAAAACCTGCCTGGCTGACGATGATTATCTTCAGTGTTCAGAGCCTATGGAACAACAGTGCAGCCACTGTTATCTATTCTGAAGCCAAGAAAACACTCGTATACGCACTGAACCAGATCCAGGCAGGCGGTATTGCCCGGACAGGCCAGGTTGCCGCAGCGCAGGTGATTATCATTGCGGTTCCCATTATCATTTTCATCCTCAGTCAAAGCCGGATCCTGGAGACTATGGCATCTTCCGGCATCAAGGATTAAGGCTGAAAGAGACGGTGAAAAGCAGCATGAGGAGGGAAATACGAGTGAGAACCATCAAAAGAATCATCGCAGTAATGTGCTGCCTTATTCTTACGGCGGGGACAGTAGCTGCCTCTGCGGATGACGGTTTCAGCACATCCTATACCTATGGATACGATTATTGGGAAGATTATCAGCAATCTCCTGACGCATACAGAGTACGGTCAGTTATAGATTCATCCTCACTGGGCCTGGAGAATCTGGACAATCTGTCTTTCAGAAAGCCCCAAAGCCTTTTTGTCAACGGAAAAGATCTGTATGTCTGTGATACAGGCAATAACCGGATTGTACAGCTGCGTGCCAATGATAAGAACCAGTTTACAGTGACACGTATTATTACAACCGTAACAGCGGACGCCGCCAATTACACACTTGCGGAATCCTATTATTCCAAAGCGGAAGAGTATGAAGCAGCAATCAGCGCCCGTTTGGAAGCTGAAGAAAAACTGGCGGAGCTGACCGGTACGGAAAACGAGACAGAGGAAGCGGAAACATCCGCTGACACCGAGCAGCCGGAAGCACCAACCGAGGAAGCGCCGGTCGCTGAAGCAGAACAGCCGCAGGAAGGGTTGGAAGAAGGCGCAACAGGGAACAGCGCACCGGCTGAAGAACAGTCAGCAAGCAATGAAGAGATTGAAACTGCAACCCTTGCACTGGAAGAAGCCAGGGAGAAGGAGGAACAGATTCATCAGGAAGCCGTAGAAGCCGAGGAAAAGCTGAAGGCAAGCGGATGCAATATCTGGCAGTATGAAGCCTGGCACAGAGATGAATCCGGTGCAGTCATTTCACAGCTGAATGCTCCAAATGACGTTGCTGTTGACAGCCTTGGAAATATCTTTATCGCGGATACAAACAATTTCCGTATCGTCAAGATGGACAAGGACTGCAACCTGATCTGGGAATATACCAAACCGCTGGATGCCACGTTTGATCAGAGTCAGAATTTCCTGCCGAAAAAAATAGTGGTGGACGTTGCCGAGCGTGTTTACGGCCTTTGCCAGAACATTAACAAAGGGCTGGTAAAGTTTGAGGAAGACGGTACTTTTTCCGGTTTCATCGGTGCCAATGAAGTATCCGTCTCCATGACAGATTATATCTGGAAACGGTATTTCCAGACCAAGGAACAACGGGCACAAACTGCTAATTTCGTTCCGACCGAATACGAAAACATCTATATTGATGAAGACGGATTCATTTACGCAACTACAACCGTTTTCAGTGAAGGCGACCTGAAATGGGACAAAGCCAAGCCGATTCGCCGGCTGAACAGCCTTGGAAAAGATATTCTGATTAAAAATGATCACTATCCACCAATCGGTGATCTGAACTGGGTTTCCGGTTCGGAGGCAACCGGCCCCAGTAAGTTTGTTGACATTACCGTTCTGAATGACGGCATGTATGTCGGACTGGACCGGATCAGAGGACGCCTTTTCGGCTATGACAGCCAGGGCGTCATGCTGTGGGCGTTCGGTACAAAAGGAAATGTGGACGGCGCTTTCAACGGGGCTGTCAGCATTGAACATATGGGACATGATCTGATTGTCCTGGATCAGCTGAAGAACAATATTACAATATTTGAGCCCACTGAATACGGCAGCACGATCTACAGCGCGATTGAAACCTACCTGAAGGGAGAATATGACGAAAGCGCTGTGCTGTGGCAGGAAGTTCTCAAGCTGAATGCAAACTATCCGCTCGCCTTCAGAGGAATCGGACAGGCTGTAATGCGCCAGAACAAGTTTGAAGAAGCAATGGAATGGTTCAAGATGGCCCATGACCGGGAAAGCTACGGACGCGCATTCAAGCTCTACCGGAAGGAATGGGTCGAGAAGAATATCTGGTGGATCATTCTCCTGGTGGCAGCTCTGCTGATTATTCCGCTCGTAATTGGGAGAAGCAAGAAAATGAAGTGGGAGGTGATCATGCATGAGCATAGCAAAGTCCGCAAGTAAGGGTATGAAGCCCATCCGGAATCTTTCAGCTAAGGCGGAAAGGCGTAAAGCCTGGCGGAGCCGCTACTTTGCGTCGCTGAAGTACAGCATGTACTTGATAACGCATCCCTTTGACGGATTCTGGGATCTGGTTCATGAAAAACGCGGCACGATTGCGGCTGCAAACACATTCCTGATTCTGTTTCTGATCACCCGTGTGCTGAAACTGCTCCTGACCAGTTTCCAGTTTATCATGGCGCCGGTTCAGTATATCAATATCTTTGAGGAAATGGGGTCCCTGGCGCTTCCGTTCATCATCCTTTGCCTTGCAAACTGGGCCATGACAACCCTGTTTGACGGTAAAGGCCGTTTCAAGGATATTTACATGGCAATGTGCTACGCACTTGTTCCATATATCCTGATACAGATTCCGATGATTCTGGTCAGCAATATGCTGACATATGAAGAGGGAAGCTTCTATTCAGTCCTTCTTTCCTTCAGCGTGGTCTGGTGCGTATTCCTTGTTTTTGTCGGTCTGATGCAGATTCACGATTACGGCCCTGGAAAAACTTTCATCTTCCTGATCGTTACTGTATTCGGCGCGGCAGTGATCATTTTCCTGATGCTTGTATTCTTCAGTCTGCTGCAGGATGCACTGAGCTATTTCCTCAGCCTGTACCGCGAAATTGTTTTCCGGTTGAATTAAGGAGGGAAGATGTATATGTACAGAAAACAATCCCTCATCCGGCGCCTGATTCCTTGGCTCATTACTGCCATCGCACTGGCGTGTCTTGTCATTTTCGTGTTCGTACCGATCTACAGCCAGAAGGAAGATACAAACGCCAATCCTCCTGTCATTTCATATTATGAAGGCGATGAAACACCGCTGGTGATGGAAACGGATGACCTTCTTTTCACAATGGATCCGAAGACCACTCATTTCCAGCTTGTTGAGAAAGCTTCAGGCCGTATCTGGGATTCCACCCCTGCAGACGGAGACAAGGACCCAATTGCTCTGACCGCCAACAAAGAAACTCTTGCTGCAACGATGCTGGTTGCCTATACAACAAGCAGCGGCGAAATAACCATGAACAATAATGCCTACTCCATCGCAAATCAGACTTACCAGCTGAAGAAGCAGGAGGACGGATCCATCCGGGTGGATTATTCCATAGGCAAAATTGAAAGGATTTATACGCTGCCCAACGCCATCACGAAAGAAAGATTCAATACTTTCGTGGACGCCATGTCCAAGAAGAACAAGAAGCAGACCACATCCAATTATTCTCTGTATGAACCGGAAAAACTGGATAAGAAGGATAACAAGGAAGAAATCATCGCAATGTATCCTTCTGTTCAGGAACAGCCGCTGTATATTCTGAAAGGCGATGTTTCCGCTGCCAACAAACAGAAACTGGAAAGCTATTTTGCTGAAGCAGGGTATACACAGGAAGATTTTGAAATCGACCAGCAGCTGGTTGCAGGCAAAAGAGAAACCGGAGGACCGGTTTTCAATGTCAGCGTGATTTACAGACTGGAAGGGAAGGACCTGGTTCTCGAAGTTCCCTACAGTGAAATCCGGTACCGGACTGATTATCCGATCACTGCGATTACTCCTCTTCCTATGTTTGGTGCAGCGGGCACAGATCAGGACGGCTTCATGGTGATTCCGGAAGGCGGCGGTGCCCTCATCCGGTTCAACAACGGAAAGATCAATCAGAGCGCTTATTACGCGAACCTGTATGGATGGGATTATGGCACGCAGCGCAAGGAAGCTATCAGCGAAACAAAGAATGCTTTCCCTGTGTTCGGTGTCACCCATGAGGGAGGTTCCTTCATCTGTATTATTGAAGGTGCCAGCGCATACGCAGGCATCAATGCGGATGTTTCCGGCCGGAACAACAGCTACAACACAGTCAATGCAAAGTATTCAGTCCTTCATGCAGAGCAGTATAACGTTTCCGCAAAGACCACTCAGTTGGTTTATGTCTATGAAAAAGAGATTCCGCAGGATACCATCGTCCAGCGTTACCGCTTTGTAGACAGTGAGAACTACTCCGATATGGCAAAAGCATACGGAGATTATCTGAGGGAAACGCATCCTGAATTAGCTGATGCAGAAACAGATGAAACAACACCGGTGAATGTGGAACTGGTCGGCGCAATCAACAAAAAAATCATCAAAATGGGCATGCCGGTTGACAGCGTTGTTTCGACCACTACTTTTTCCCAGGCACGGAAGATTCTGGACGAACTTACCGAAAACGGCGTGGAAAACCTGAATATCCGCATGACAGGATGGATGAACGGCGGCGTGCGCCAGAAAGTGCTGACGGGCGTACACGTTCAGGGAGAACTTGGCGGACAGGCGGAAATGAATTCACTGATCGCTGAAGCCAAGCTGAAAAATGTCCGCCTGGCATTTGACGGGATAACCGCCTTCGCTTATAACAGCGGTTTATTTGACGGGTTTATTGGGTTCCGCGATGCGGCACGGTTTGCCACCCGCGAACAGGTACATCTGTACCCTTATAACATTGTTACCTATCAACCGGCAGAATTCCTGGATGATTTTTATCTGACCCGTCCGGATTATGCACGGAAAAACACTTCAAATCTCATCAACTATCTGAAACAGCAAAATGCAACAGGAATTGCGTTCCGGGACATCGGCAACCTGCTGAGCGCGGACTATTATCCCCGTGATCTTGTAACGCGTGAAACGGTCAAGAAGATGAATGTTGACGGATTGAGGGAAGCCAAGGAGGCCGGATTGCGGGTTACAATCAAGGAAGGAAACGATTACGCGATTTCCTATGCAGACCTGATTACGGACATGAACCTGACAGGACAGGCTTATGCGATTATTGATGAACGGATACCGTTCTATCAGATTGCACTGCACGGCATAAAAGACTATACCGGTACACCGGTTAATCTTGCCGGAGATTATGTGACAGCACTTCTGGAATGCGCTGAATACGGCGCCGGACTGAACTTCACCTTTATGGCGGAAGATACGAAAATCCTGCTCGATTCCAGCTATAGCTGCTACACTTCTGCAGGATATACGTTCTGGAAGGATCAGGTTACTTCCATGATCCGGAAATATCAGACAGATATGGCCGGACTGAACAGGCAGCGGATTGTTAATCATGAGCGCATCTACGATCTGGTAACGTGTACCACCTATGAAGATGGAACGAAGGTATATGTTAACTACGGCAGAGAAGATTACAGAACCGGAACGGTCAAAGTACCTGCAAGGGAATATCTGGTTGAAAGGGGGAACGGGAAATGAGCAGAGACAGAAAAGTGATCACCATGCAGCAAAGACGCGCACGGACCGGATACCTGTTTATCCTGCCTTTCATTATTGGCTTTGTTCTCTTCATGGTAAAGCCAATGATCCAGTCCCTGATGATGTCCTTCAACAATGTCAAGATTATTCCCGGCCAGGGATTCCAGCTGACATGGATGGGGATAGACAACTACCGCAACGCGTTTTCTGTTGACCCATACTTTAATCAGTACCTGCTAGATGAAATCGGACGTATGGGAATCAATACCATCGCAACGCTGGTGCTGAGCTTCGTTATTGCTGTGATCCTGAACCAGAACTTCAAGGGACGGACACTGGCACGTGCGATTTTCTTCCTCCCGGTTATTCTTTCCAGCGGTGTGCTGCCCGGCATTGAAAAACAAAACGAGTTCTACAACATGATGGCAGGCGTGGCTGAATCAGTTGAGGGCGCTGCAGGAGTCAGCATTTCTGCGCAGTTGCAGCAGCTGTTTCAGGTTTCCGGCGTAGCCAGCGGTGTATTTGATGTCATTTTCCAGATGATTGATGCTATCTATGACATTGTCATGGCAAGCGGAATACAGATCATCGTTTTCCTGACCGGACTTCAGGCAATTTCCCCGTCTCTTTATGAGGCAGCAGATGTTGAAGGATGCACGGCTTGGGAATCCTTCTGGAAAATCACTTTCCCGATGGTCAGTCCGCTGCTGCTGGTTAACTGTATTTATACTATTGTGGACTTCTTTATGAAGAATGACAACAGAGTGATGGAACGGATCAGCACGGTAATGTACAGCGACTTCAACTTCGGCGTATCTTCCGCGATGAGCTGGATTTACTTCGGCGTGGCGCTGGTATT
>CAMJTZ010000049.1 GCA_946408865.1 uncultured Clostridia bacterium | reverse complement strand
GCTCGACCTTGTAGGTCGTTCCGCCGATGTCAACGGTGGGCGTCTTGTAGTTGGCGTACTGCACGCCCAAGGTTTCCTGTTTTCCACCTGCGCCGGAGTCGCCGGAAGCGGGCTCGTATACGCCGATCTTCAGAACAGGAAGGCTTTCACCCATGGCGAAAGCAGGAACCAGCAGCATCATTGCCAGTACCAGAGCAATCAGTTTCTTCATATTCTTTTCCTCCTTATGATCAGGTTGATCCCTGACCTTTTCAGTACCATACAGTATAACCGCAACGAAGCTGAAAAACAATCAAAGTGCAGACAAAAGACAATCTGAAATCAGAAGGAGATTCCTTCAAATCCCTGCCATACATTCCTGCCGCTGTAGGTCATGGCTTTGGCTTCGCCGCGCAGCACCTTCAGCACGGAGTGAGCCATCGTTTCCTGTTCCATCTCTCCCGGATAGACATGGATCGGGGCGATCCAGCCGCAGCGCTCCCGGATGCCCTCCGTGATATCGTCAAAGCGCATCAGCCCGCCGGTAAGAACGATGGCATCCACCTTTCCGCACAGGACCGTGCTCATTTCACCGATGCTCTTGCAGATCTGGTAGATCATGGTATTCCAGACCAGGACTGCCTTTCGGTCTCCCTGCTCGACAAGGGCGTGAACCGTATCGGAATTGGAGGTGCCGAAAAGGCTGACAAAGCCGCCGGCCCGGGAACACATCCGGCGCACATCGTCAACGGAATGGGCCTCGATATAATCCAGCAGGCCCAGTACAGGCACATAGCCGATCCGGGTGGGGGAGAAGGGTCCCTCTCCGTCCGCACCCATGCTGCCGTCGATCATGCGGCCGCCGGAATGCGCGCCGGTGGTGACGCCGCCGTCAATATGGGCGGTGACCAGATTGACTTCCTCATAGGATTTGCCCATGGCTCTGGCATGTGCCTCCGCCACGGCACGATGGTTCATGAAATGGGAATGGGAAACGCGGTAGATGCCGCGGATTCCCGTCAGACGCGCAAGGTCGCAGAACTCATCAACGTTGGTGGGATTCAGCGTATAGGCCGGGCGGTGAAAAGCCAGGGAAAATTTCCAGGCCAGAAGGACGCCGAGCTTGGCGGCGTGTTCACTGCCGCCGACGGCGTTCCACGTGTCGTCATACAGTTTCTGATCGATGACCGTGACGCCGCTGGGCTGCGTGCATGCGCTGCCGCCGCGGCCGACGAACACATCAATGGAAGAAGGATCCACGCCTTCCTCTTCGAGCATATCCAGAATTACCTGATACCGGAAAGGCACCTGGTCATTTACATGCGGATACTGTAGCAGGACCGGCGCATCATGGAACCGGCTTTTTTCAAACAGCTCCTTATCATTGACAAAAATGCTGATCTTGGTGGATGTTGAACCGGGATTAATTACCAGCAGTCTGAATTCCATCGTCCGTGATTCCTCCGTCATGTCGTCAAAAGGCTGATTCTTTCAATTCGACGCATGAGAATCGGAACCCTTGCATTTATCATGTTTTTCGTCCAAAGGATTTCCTCTCTCAGCGGGATCCCCTGCAGTCTGCCGGAAAAGCGGGATCCTTTCGGGAATACGCCGTCTGCTCCGGCGGAACAGGATCTGTTCAGAACCGGGCGGAAAAGATATAATACAGACAGAAGGGACAGATTGCAGCCAGACAGCGGAAGGAGAATAACCCCATGAAGGCAAACGGCAGCATCAGAAGAAAACAGATCCGGGCGGCTGCACTGTTCATCGTGCTGCTGACGGTTTTCTGCCTGCGCGGGGCACAGGGAACGCCACAGCTGCCGCTGGATATCCGTGCCCAGTTCGGCGGAATCGATCTCGCGGAAGCGGTCTGCTGGGAGAATTCCGAAAGCACCTGGTTTCTCCTGGTCCGCACCCCGGACAAGGTAAACCGGCTGATCTGCTATGTTCTGGAGAACGGTCTCTGGACGCAGAAGTTCCAGACCACCGCGGCGCTCCCGCAGGGAAACGGAAGGGTGCAGCTCGCAATCACCGGCCAGATGCAGGACTTTGCTGTGGACCGCACAGTCACCGGGCCGATCCTGATGATTCTGCAGTACGGAACCGGCGAGGAGGAAAACGCTGTTATCGCGCATTATGCGTTTCTGCGCTCTGAGGAGGGGATATGGGAACTGTTTCAGGCTTTTTTCGCGGAGGAACAGACTTTCGTATATATTGACGCGGATACCGTCACTTTCCGCACCCCGGTTGATCAGGACCGCTCCGTTTTCCGGACCGTTCCGGCACAAATAAAGCGGGATCTGCGGGAAACGGCTTTCAGCGAAATTCCGCGGACCCCGGAGGAGATTCCCTGAACGGCGAATCTTTCAGTACCGGATGCCGATCACTTTCCGGAGGGCCTTTTCGTCCGCTTCCGGAAAGAATTTCCGGATCTGATCAAAGATTTTGTCCCGGCAGGCGGCAGGCGATCCGGCCGGCTGATTGACTTCATCGTAACTCCATTTGGTCTCCGGCGTCATCAGAACGCCGACATGCCAGCCGTAACCGGCACCCTGCCTGTTTATCCGCTGGCGGAAAGCATTGACAATGATAAAGGTCTGCATCTGCAGTTCCGTGACGGCACCTTCAAAACCTTTTGAAACGGCAGCTTTCTTTTTCAGGTCGCAGGTCAGCAGTTCCAGCCCGCGCATCTGCTCATCCGGCTCAAAAGCCTCCATAATCTGCCGATTCCGGGATTTCATTTTCCCATCTTCATACAGACCCTCATAATCATATCCGTCCCGGCGGTAGTTTGCGAAAACGGGGAACCATTCCCTTGACACAAAGCCGGCTTTTTTGTCGAAGAATTTTCCGTATGCAATATCCTCCTCCGGGGCCAGCACCTGCCGCCAGGCCCAGGGATCGCCCGGACCATCGGTCCACCAGTCGTTCGCCGGGGTGTGCTCCTCCACGGAAAAGCCGGGGACTGCATTGGAAAAGAGCGGAAGAAACCCGATCTTCCGCACCAGCGCCCGCAGATCTTCCGGAGAATGCAGGCAGCCCGGGTCATTCCGCCTGCAGCCCTTCATATACCATACGCCATCTATTGTATCCACGGCAAACAGACTCCTTCCCATTCATGATATGCCTTTTCGACAGCCCGGAAGGAATTCCCTTTTCCCTGTACAGGACGGGAGGCATGTGGTAAAATAAAGACGCAAACAAAACAGAAAAGGACAATGACGTATGGATATCACACTGAACCTGCTGGTTTTCGCTGTGACTGCGATCCTTGTGACGATTGTTCCCCGGGATGGCGGGGGATGGACACCTGAAAAATACCGGATTGCTTTCCGCTTTTTTACGGTGCAGAGCAATGTGTTCTGCGCGGCGGCGTGTCTGCTGACGGCTGTCTTCACGCTGGCGGGAAACGTTCCGCTGTGGGTATGGCTGCTGAAATACGCCGCGACGGCAGCCGTCACGGTGACCCTGCTGACGGTTTTCCTTTACCTGGCTCCCAGCATCGGAAAAGGATGGGCACAGCGGCTGCTGACCGGCCGTCCGTCCGACCTGTTTATGCATCTGCTGACGCCGGCGGCGGCGCTGATCTCCTTCTGTGTATATGAAAAGCGGGGGATGTCCTTCGGGCAGGCGCTGATCGCTATGGTACCGGTTCTCCTGTACGGCATCCTGTATATCCGGAAAACACAGTTCGCGCCGGAAGGAAAACGCTGGGAGGATTTCTACGGATTCAACAGAAGCGGAAAACTGCCTGTTTCCATGGCGGGAATGCTTGCCGGAACCTTCCTGATCTGCATGGGCCTCATGCTGATACAGAACGCATAACAGACGAAAAGGAACAGAACGAAGCTATCCGATTGATCCGCTTTTTCCCGGAAAAGTGCCGGAAATACAGCGAATAACACAGCGGAAGGGACGGGGCTGCAGATGGAAATCTCCGTGTATCATCTGATCGAGGGGGCCAGGGCCGCGGAAGGCCTGACGGTGATTATTGACGTGTTCCGGGCGTTTTCCCTGGAATGCTATCTGTACGCCATGGGCGCCGGCGAGGTGCGGCCGGTCGGAACGATTGAGGAAACCTTTGCCTGGAAGGAGAAGGATCCCGGATGCGTTCTGGCCGGCGAACGGCACGGACGAAGAATTGACGGATGCGACCTGGGCAATTCTCCCTCTTTCCTGCAGCCGGAAATGATCCGGGGGAAAAGGATCATCCACACCACCAGCGCCGGGACACAGGGAATCGTGAACGCGGTCCGCGCGGACGAGATCCTGACCGGAAGCTTTGTTAACGCGAAAGCGGTTGCGGATTATATCCGGAAGAAGGCACCGGAAAAAGTTTCGCTGGTCTGTATGGGAAAGGAAGGCGTCGAAGAGGCGGAAGAGGACGAACTGTGCGCCGTTTACCTGAAAAACCTGCTGACGGAGGGCTGGATGCCGGGCATTGATCAGAAACTGCCGGAGCTCCGCTTCAGCGCCGGAAGACATTTCTTTGATCCCGCGCTGCGTGACGTTTTTCCGGAACAGGATTTCTGGATGTGCATTGCAAGGGACCGCTTCGGCTTTGTCCTGCGCATCGAGAAAGACCCGTCAGGATTTATATCCAGAAAAATCATTGTCTGAGGGGTTTATACCGTCAGATATTTTTTCAGCGCTTCCACACCGGAACGGCTCATACCGTGCCCTGTCAGATACTGTGCGGCAGCCGCCTGCCAGTCGATACCGTCCAGGGAGGCGCCCTTTCCGAGGCCCGCGATCACGCGCATCATGACGATCGCTTCCCGTTCCATGATCCTGCTGTGTTTTTCGGATCCGGGCTGTACTTTGTAATAATTTGTATAACTCAGCATGTAATCCGCAAGGATGTTTTCCCTGTCCAGGCCGATCAGCATTTCCGGCAGCATGGCGGCAAAGGCGGCCCGATCCTTTCCCTTCAGACAATGAATAAGATACGGCCCTTCTTTTTCCAGCAGAAAGGAAAACCCTTTCACAATGCCTCTGCCGAATGCGTCCGCGGAAAAATTGACGGGCATGCACAGCGGGATAATATTGCCGCCGCGAAACAGTTCCCGGTAATACGGAGCCTCTGTTTCTTCTCCGGAAAGGGCTTCGCGGAGCGTCTCTTCCGAATCCGCCAGATTCATGACAGCGCGGATGCCCGCCTTCCGGATCAGGCTGTCCGCCGCCGGATTCTGCAGCGGGGAGGCGGAACGGTACAGACGACCCGGCACGATGGCCCGGAAATTGGCAAATTCCTCATCGGAAGCATAATCCGCACGGCTGCGGGAAGCAACAAGGCCGCTGGACTCCTGCAGCGCGAGGGCGCCGGCTTTTTCCCGCATCCGGATGGTGACGGAATCGCCGGGAGCGACCTCCGCCGCTTCATCGAAACGGCCGTAGTTCAGGCAGACCGCAATGTGGGTATCGCCGGGGAAAGCCCGCACCATATATTCCCCGCTCTCCACATAGTAGCCGTTCAGAAAGGGCATATCAGCCTGAAACGATCCGGCCGAGACGGTTACGAGATCCCCCAGGGAAAACCCGGCGTTCAGAAATTCCCCGACGGTAAGATCCAGCACCGCATGGCCAAAGCGCTCTATTTCAGCGATGCGGGCTGTGACGACGATTTCAGATGGATTCTGCGGTCCGGATGATTTCACGGTTTTTCTCCTTTGTCAGCATGCGGCGTTTTTTACCGCGCAGTACGCCTGAATTATAACAGATGACGGATACAGGAAACAATCCTGCCGGAACGGGATTTAAAAATGAATTGACAAAACCGGGTATTCAAGCCATACTTGAAATCTGAACCGTACAATTCAAACGGAGCCCGCTGTATGGCGAAGCTGTTTCCGGTTACAATGTTCCCGGAAGGAAGGGATTGCCATGGAGATCAGAAAAGTTTACCTGGACATGGACGGCGTGCTGGCGGATTTTGACCGCGGCGTGGAGGAACTGTGTCATATGCAGGCGCTTCCCCAGAACGGAAAGCGCGATCCTGCAAAGGATGACCGGATGTGGGAAAGCATCCGGGAAATCGGTCATTTTTACGGAAAGCTGCACCTGATGCCCGGAGCAAAGGAAATGTTTGACCGGATCTTCGCACAGTTCGGAGACAAGGTGGAAATTCTGACCGGTATTCCGAAACCGGAGCGCGGGATCACGACCGCCGGGGAAGACAAAACAGAATGGATGAAAAAGTACCTGTCGGACCGGGTGAGGATGAACATTGTGCTCCGGAAAGAAAAGAAAAACTACTGCACGGGCCCCGAAAGCGTTCTGATCGACGACCGGGAAGGAACGATCCTGGAGTGGCGGAAACTGGGAGGCACGGGTATTCTGCATGTGAATCCGGAGGAGACCCTGCGGATTCTCCGGGAGCTGATCGACAGATGACGGATTTTATAAAGACCGGGGAACGGATCAAAACCGCCCGGAAGGCGAAAGGCCTCTCGCAGGAAAAACTGGGGGAAAAGCTGGGCGTCAGTTTTCAGGCGGTCAGCACCTGGGAGCAGGGAAAATACATCCCGGACTCCTGCCATCTGCCTGCGCTGGCAAAGGCGCTGGATGTTTCCCTGGATAGCCTGTTCACGGAGGGGGAACGGACGTGGGAAATGAAGGCAGTGAACTATGATCCCGGCCATATGTTCACCTTCGTGAAAGGACGGGCGCAGATGCTTCACTTCACGCAGACACTGAATGTGCTGGACCGGCTGCGCGCAGCCCACGGGGCGCAGGAACGCCGCTCCAGGTACGGATTTGACACGACATACATGGTACATCCGCTGACAATGGCCTGCCACGCGCTGGCAATGGGACTGCAGGACGACGCTGTCCTTGCGGCCGCGCTGGCGCACGACATGACGGAGGACGCCCATATCCGGCCTGAGGATCTGCCGGTCAGCGACAGGGTACGGGAAGCGGTGCGCCTGGTATCCAAATGCGAATACGATCCGAATGAACCGGACTGGGAAGACCGGTATTATGAGAATATCCGGAAAAATCCGCTGGCGTGCATGGTGAAATGTCTGGACCGGGTGAATAACCTGGCGGGAATGGCGGACGCTTTCGGAAAGGAATGGATGATCCGGTATACCGCGGAAACAGACCGGTATTACCCGGCACTGCTGGATGCGATCAAAAAGATTCCGGAATGGAACAACGCCTGGTGGCTGCTGCGGTATCAGATGATGACGATGCTGGAAACATTCAAACGGATTCTCTAAGGAGGGAAACGAAATGGAGCTGGAAGAAAGAACACTCGGGGATCTGCTGAGCGAACCGCTGATCGCAAGGATTGCGCCGGAAGCGATCCGGGCGAGGGAACTGAAACAGGAAGAAATATGGGGAAAGACGATCCGTCAGATCCGGGAGGAGCATATCTTCTCCGGGCGGATCGGCGCCGGTTTCCGCCGGCTTCTGGACGCTGCGGCAACCGGAGAATGGTACTATCCGCTGTACAGCGAGGAGGAATGCGCGGCGGACGAAAGACGGAAGGGACTGAATCTCCTGTGGCTGCCGAGCGCGGATCCGGCAGCGGACGGAAAACCGTTCCTGTTTGTGGTGCCGGGCGGCGGATTTGAAAACGTGTGGAACCTGACGGAAGGCTGGCCGATCGGGGATGCATTCAACCGGCTGGGATATCATGCCTTTGTGCTGACATACCATGTGGGAGAAAACGAACGGCTGCTGGAAAAGAATATGGAGGATTTTGCCCGGGCGCTGGAGCTGATCCGGAAGAACGCCGTAAAATTCCATGTATCCGCGGAACGGTACATTACCTGCGGTTTCTCCGCGGGCGGATACCTGATCTGCCTGTGGAATACCGCAATGGGCTACCCGAAGCACGGACTGCCGAAGCCGGAGGCATGTTTCCCAATCTATCCGTTCGTGAGTCCGAAACTGGTGCTGAAAAAGTGGGGAGAGCCCGATCCGGAGGACAGCGCCTGCCTGTACGGCTGTCCGCTGGCAGAGGCGGTAAAGAAGGAATATGAGATCGCGGAGCATACGGAAGGATTCCCGCCCAGCGCCATTTTCCTGGCCGGCGACGACGGACTGGTGGAACCGGAAAACTCGGAAATGCTGGCGGCGGCGCTGGAAAAGAACGGGATTCCCTGCAGACTGGAAGAGGGCGAAAGCGGCGGACACGGCTTTGGTGACGGAACCGGCATGTGCATGGAAGGCTGGCCGGAACGTGCGATCCGCTGGGCAGAAAGCCGAAAATAAAAAAAAAATATATTTGCTTTCATTTGTTTCCATGCTATAATACAAGTGAGTTATTGTGTGAACACTTCCCCGAATTTTATTGTGTAAAGGCGGAGAAGCATGGAAAAGTACAGCTATTCAGCCGAAGAAAGAACCATACTGGAAAACCTGGAGCAGCCGCTGGCCGTCTATCAGAATGTGGACGGACAGGTGGTTACGCTTGTTGTTTCCAACGGCTTCTGCAGGCTTCTCGGATATGAGACACGGGAACAGGCTGTATATGACATGGACCACGACATGTTCAAAAATACGCATCCGGATGACCGGAACCGGGCTGCTCTGGCGGCACAGGTCTTTTCGGAGAGCGGGGCTGGCGCTGTGTACGACGTGGTTTTCCGGACCAAGGCCGGCGCCGTCACGGAAAACAGCTACCGGGTGATTCACGCGCACGGGACGCATCTGTTTCCGGAACCCGGCGTACAGATCGCACAGGTATGGTACATGGACGAGGGAGAATACCAGGCGGGCGACGAAGCTTCCGCAACCGGTATCAACAAGGCGCTGAACAACGCGCTGCACGAGGAAAGCATTCTGAAAGCCGCCCGGTACGATCCGCTGACAGGGCTGCCGAACCTGACCTGGTTCTTTACAATCAGTGAAATGGAAAAAGCACGCCTTCGGAAGGAAAACAGGCAGAGCGCGCTGCTGTATATCGACCTGTCCGGAATGAAGTATTTCAATCACCGCAACGGATTCGCAGAAGGTGACAAGCTGCTGAAAGCCCTTGCGAATGTACTTCGGTCTGTTTTCGGCAAAGAGCACTGCTGCCATATCGGTGCGGACCGGTTTGCCGCTGCCACAGCGGAGGAACTGCTTCCCGGGCATCTGGAATATTTCCGGACGGAAGCGCTGACGATGAACGACGGCAATACACTGCCGATACGGGTCGGCGTATATTCCACTGCGATTGAGGATGTGCCGGTCAGTATGGCATACGACCGGGCAAAGATGAGCTGCGACGCCATCCGAAAGACGGATGTGCTTTCAGTCAATTACTACAGCGCGGAAATAACGGAGACCATCCGGCGGAGACAATATATCGAGCAGACCATTGACAAAGCCATCCGGGAAAAGTGGATCCAGGTTTATTATCAGCCGATCGTGCGGGCTATGAACCAGCGGGTCTGTAACGAGGAAGCGCTGGCCCGGTGGATCGATCCGAACGAAGGGTTCCTTTCGCCGGCGGAGTTTATTCCGCAGCTGGAGAACGCCGGCCTGATCTATAAGCTGGATCTGTGCGTGCTGGACCAGGTGCTGGAAAAAATGTCCAGGCAGGCGGAGAAGGGACTGACGGTACCGCCGCATTCCATCAACCTGTCGCGCTCGGATTTTGAAGCGTGCGACATCGTGGAGGAAATCCGGAAACGGGTGGATGCTTCCGGCATTGCAAGGAAACAGATCTGCATTGAGATTACAGAGAGCGTAATCGGCAGCGATTTTGACTTCATGAAGGAGCAGGTGGAGCGTTTCCGCGGCCTGGGATTCCCGGTGTGGATGGACGATTTCGGCAGCGGATATTCCTCCCTGGACGTGCTCCAGAGCATTACGTTTGACCTGATCAAGTTCGACATGAGTTTCATGCGGAAGCTGGACCAGGGCGAGAGCGCGAAGATCATTCTGACCGAGCTGATGAAAATGGCCACGTCGCTGGGCGTGGATACGGTCTGCGAAGGTGTGGAGACGGAGGCACAGGCACTCTTCCTGCAGGAGATCGGCTGCTCCAAATTGCAGGGATACTATTTCTGCAAACCGATTTCCTATGAAGGAATCCTGGAACGCTATGCGACGGGCAAACAGATCGGCTTTGAGGATCCGGATGCTTCCGGATATTACGAAACGGTCGGCCGGGTAAACCTTTACGACCTGGGCGTCATTGCAAGCCAGGATGAAGACGGGTTCCAGAATTCATTCAGCACGCTGCCGATGGGTATTATCGAAATCAAAGGGGACAGCGCACGGTTCGTGCGCAGCAACCCGAGCTAC
Source organism: uncultured Clostridia bacterium (assembly GCA_946408865.1). Next base: position 1,406 of record CAMJTZ010000049.1, on the reverse strand, counting down.
CGGGAATTCATGAAACGTTTTTTCAATATGGATATTTCGGGAATGATGCAGGATTTCCAGAAATACAGCGCTGCCTTTACGCGGAACGTGGTACGCGCCTGCTGTGAGCAGGGCATGCGGTCCTTTTACAATGAAACTATGCCGGACGGCTCGGTGGTGCATACTTTCGCACGGCGGATCGGCGTGAACCCGGCCGGCGGCGAAATGGCGGTGGCTGTAGCGGTGATGTCGATTTCCGCTCCGGGAGAAGGCGAATCCTACGCGGATATCGCCCGGGCGCTTGCAGCAGACTATTACAACATCTATGTTGTGGACCTGGATACGGACAGCTTTATCGAATACACTTCTCCGGTTGGACAGGACAGGCTGGCGGAGGAACGCCACGGGGAAGACTTCTTCGAAGCTTCCCGGACAGCGTCGGCAACGCGGATTTATGAGGAAGACCGGGAGCTGTTCAAAACGTGGTTCACGAAGGAAAACGTCATCCGGGAACTGGATGAACGCGGGGTTTTCACGACGGTCTACCGGCTGATCGACACCGGCGAACCTGTGTATGCGCACATGAAGGTTACGCGCATGCAGGGGACAAACCGGATTATTCTGGGTATCAGCATTATTGACGCCCAGATGAAGCAGCAGAGACAGATTGCCAGTATTCAGCGGGAAAAAGATACGCTGGCGAAGGTTATGGCTATCACAGAAGACTATCTGAGCCTGTATTCCGTGGATCCGGAAACCGATCATTTCATCGAATATTCATCGACCGGCGAATATGAAAAGCTCGGCATCGCCAAGGAAGGAGAGGATTTCTTCCGGACGGGCGCTGAAAACGGCAGGAGAGTCGTATGTCCGGAGGATCTGCCGCATTTCCTGAAAGAATTCACGAAGGAGAATATTCTGAAGGTCCTGAAGGAGGAAAGCCGGTTCATTACCCATTACCGGCTGATGTTCGAAGGCGTTCCGCAGATGGTCAGCCTGAAGATCGCGCCGTTCCATGACGGGGAGAAGGATATCCTGCTTGCCGGCGTGCGGAAGTGGAGAGTCCGAAAATAAAAAATATGAAAAATGCGCAGAGCAGTAAGCAAAACCTCCGGAGGGAAGGCGCATGGTTCGTGAACTGATCAGGGACGCAGATTTTCTGAGCCGGAAATCAAAAGCCGCCACAGCGGCGGACAAAGCCATTGTACAGGATCTGGTGGATACGCTACAGGCCAATATGGACCGCTTTTTCGGCATGTCCGCAAATATGATCGGAGAGCGGAAGCGGATTATTGTGATCTGCAACGGTCCTTTTTTTGTAACGATGCTGAATCCGAAGATTACAGGGAAAGCCTGCAAATACAAAACGGATGAAGCATGTCCTCTGCTGGAGGAAAGCTGTACGCTGGAACGGTACGAGACGGTCA
>CAMJTZ010000048.1 GCA_946408865.1 uncultured Clostridia bacterium | reverse complement strand
CGAATCTCCTATGCTCCACAACGCCGAAGCCTTATCAATCATGGGTTTCGGCGTTCTTTTTTATGCTACAGGATTCAGCAACAGAAATGAAAAGGCACAAGGAAGGTGGATTTATGAATAAAATTTTCAGGATAATCGGCGTATTCTTTCTCTGCACAGCCCTGCTGATTCCCTCTGCCGTATGCGAGGGAAGCGCAGAAACTCACGCCGGAAAAAAGGTTTACTTTGCCGGGCCGATGTTCTGCCAGGGCGAGAAGGATTACAACCTGAAAATCGTAAAGGTGCTGGAAGACTATGGCTACCAGGTTTTCCTGCCGCAGCGCGACGGCCTGGAGGCCGCTCTGCTGGAAGGGAAAACGGAAGAAGAAGTCACAAGAATGATTTTTAAGCTGGACGCCGAAGAGGTTCAGAAGGCGGACATTCTTTTCATGAATCTGGACGGGCGGGTGCCGGATGAGGGAGCCTGCGTAGAACTCGGTATAGCCTACGCCGCCGGGAAACGCTGCTATGCTTTCAAAACCGATACCCGCAGCATTGAGGCCAGCCTCGAGCTGAATCCGATGATCGGCGGATGCATGATCAAAGTCTTCAGGAATTATGACGGCGATCAGATGATTGAAGAACTGAAGCAGTACCTGTCGGAAAACGACCTTTAAGCTTCTGTATTATTTGCAAATGTTTGCTGTCATCGGGTCAATCCGGTCGTGTCAATAAGTGTTCCGGGAAACAACCGGAACCGAAACTGAGAAGAGAAATACAACGAGCGGATGGAACAGAAAAAGCAGGGGAAGGGACCCTTTTATGCACGGGAGAAATACGCAAAGGGACATCCGCTTTTCCCCGCCTGAAACGAAAACCGGTATGAAACAACGGAGAACGATCTGTTCGTTCTCCATTTTTTATGGGGTTTCTTCCGGCGGTGAGCAGCAGGCGTTTGCTGCGGACCGGCTGAAATTATTTTGTTCGCCTTGTGTGCCCGTATTCCACATGTTATGATTTCAATAAAGGATTCAGGACGAATAACTGAGAAGAATGGTGCGCAGGATGAACACGAAAGACAGGACGCTTGAAACGCTGAAGAAGATTTACGGATATCAGGCCTTCCGGGCCGGACAAAAAGAACTGGCGGAGGGACTGCTGGAGGGGCGGGACGTGCTTGGCGTGATGCCGACGGGATCGGGCAAATCCATCTGTTACCAGATTCCGGCCCTGCTGACAGAGGGAACCACCCTTGTCATTTCTCCGCTGATCTCGCTGATGAAAGACCAGGTAACCGCGCTGAAACTTCGCGGGATCGCGGCAGCTTTCCTGAACAGCTCCATGGAAGAGAACGAATATCGGGAAACCGCATACCAGGCGGCGACAGGCGCATATAAAATCCTTTATGTGGCGCCGGAGAGACTGCAGGCGCCGGGCTTTCAGGAAATGTGCCGGCATATGGAAATCCCGCTGATTGCAGTGGACGAAGCACACTGCATCTCCCAGTGGGGACAGGACTTCCGCCCGAATTACCTGAAGATACCGGAGTTCATCCGATTGCTGGAAAAGCGTCCCGCTGTCGGAGCTTTTACCGCGACAGCCACGCCGAATGTTCGGAAAGACATTCTGGAGAATCTGCAGCTGAAGGATCCGCTGACGGTTACCACCGGATTTGACCGGCCCAATCTTTCCTTTTCGGTCTACTCGCCCAAAGACAGGGACAGAACGCTTTCGGAACTGCTGCGGGACCGGTACCGGCAGTCCGGCATCATCTATTGCGCCACACGCAAAAACGTGGAGGCGGTCTGTGCCGATCTGGACCGGGAGGGATTTTCCGTGACCCGGTATCACGCTGGCCTGGATCCGGAGGAAAGACGGAAAAACCAGGAAGATTTCCTTTTTGACCGGAAAAGGGTTATGGTGGCGACGAACGCCTTCGGCATGGGTATCGATAAATCAAACGTGTCCTACGTGATCCATTACAATATGCCGAAAAGCCTGGAAGCATACTACCAGGAAGCCGGCCGGGCCGGACGCGACGGGTGCGACGCGGACTGCATTCTGCTGTACGCGCCGCAGGACGTAGCGACCGCGCACTGGCTGATTGACCACTCCGACCCGAATCCGGACCTGACCCCCGAGGAGCAGGCGGAGGTGCGGGCGAAGGACGAAGAACGTCTGAAGTGGATGGTCTTCTACGCAAAATCCAGGAGATGCCTGCGGCGGGATCTGCTCCGCTACTTCGGGGAAAGCGCGCCGGAAAACTGCGGAAACTGCTCGAACTGCGTGCCGGACTGCGAACATAAAGACATCACCACAGAGGCGCAGATGATCCTTTCCTGCGTCGCGCGGACGGAACAGAAATACAGCGGGGAAGTGATTATTAAGCTCCTGCGCGGCGAGATGCCGTCTCCGGCGCCGGAGGGCCTGAATCCTGCGGAGCTGACAACTTTCGGGCTGATGAACGATATGGAGGAATCCACGGTCCGGGAGGCGGTTCGCGCTCTGCAGGAACAGGGGTATCTTGAATCCGGCGAAAACGGCTGTCTGAAGCTGAATAACCAGTCCCGGGAGGTGCTGTTCAGGCAGCGGCGGGTCGCCATGAAGCGGGGACTGCAAAACCGGAAGGACGTTACGGGAGAAGACTTGTTCCAGGCGCTGCAGCGGCTGCGGTTTGAAATTTCTGCGCGGGAGTATATTGCAGCGTCCACGCTGTTCTCCGACGCGACGCTGCGGGATCTGTGCAGGGTGCTGCCCAGGAACAAAAAGCAGCTCGCTGCCGTGGACGGTATGGGATTGTTCAAAGCCGGAAAATACGGGGAAGCGATTCTCCGGCTGATCCGGTATTACGCGCCTGAACCGGAAAAGAAGAAGGCCTCCGGGAAAGAAAACCCGGAGACCGGTAAATTTCAGGCCTATAAGGATAAGGTGATCGCGCGGGGGAAAACGGAAGCCTACCAGTCCTGGAGCAAAAAAGAGGACGATCAGCTGCTGCAGGAACAGGCGGAAGGCCGGACGATCCGCGAAATGTCCGCGATTCACAAACGGACGGAAGGGGCGATCCGGAGCCGGCTGAAGAAGCTGGTACTGAAATCTTCACATTGAAAACTTCCAAAGCCGATCAATCGTCGCTTTCGCCAGCGGAAAGGGCGGCTTCCTGCTCCGCCTGGATGTCCGGGAAAGCACTGAGCAGGGGCTCCACTTCCTTCCGGCCGCGGATGCGGCGGTCCACATAATTCTTTGTGATTTTCATGACCGTACCGGAAAGAGCGATCACGCCGATCAGGTTCGGGATCATCATCAAGCCGTTGAAGGTATCCGCCAGATCCCAGGCCAGGTTGTCGCCCATGACCGCGCCGCCGAAGACCAGCAGCACAAAGATCACACGGTAGGGGACGGTGCGCTTTTCACCGAACAGATACTCACAGGCTTTGGTGCCGTAATGGCTCCAGCCCAGCACCGTGGAGAAGGCGAAGAGCATGATGGAGACGGCGATAAAGGCGGAACCGACGAAACCGAACTGCTGATTGAACACGGCGGAAACCAGATTGGCCTTGCTCAGGGTGATCGTCGCGCCGGCCTGGGTCGTGAAGGTTTCGCTGACCAGTTTGCCGGTTTCAAGGTTGATGAGCCCGGAGGAAAGGACCGCGAAGGCGGTCAGCGTGCAGACCACAATCGTATCCGCAAAAACTTCAAAGATGCCCCACATGCCCTGCCTGACAGGTTCATGGGCATTGGAATTGGAATGAACCATCACGGAGGAGCCGAGACCGGCTTCATTGGAGAAGACGCCGCGCTTCATGCCCTGCTCAATGGCCAGCTTGATGCCGTAGCCCACGATGCCGCCGGCGGCCGCTTCCGTCGCGAAGGCGCCGCGGAAAATGGCAGTGAACACGGCTCCGATATGCGTAATATTGATAAAGAAAATTGCGACGGTGCCGATCATATAAAGAATAACCATGAAGGGAACAATCTTCTCCGTGACGGCGGCGATCCGCTTCAGGCCGCCGACAACCACCAGGCCGACCAGAACGGTGATGACCAGGCCGGTTACCCAGGTCGGTACGCCGAAGACCGCGTCCATATTGCCGGAAATGGAGTTCACCTGCGTCATGTTGCCGATGCCGAAGGAGGCAATGAGGCAGAATACGGCGAAGAGGGCGGCCAGCACCTTGCCGACGACCCTGCAGCCCTTCTTTGCGCCCAGGCCGTCCCGCAGGTAGTACATGGCGCCGCCGGACCATTCACCGCCGGCGTTACGGCGGCGGTAGAAGATGCCCAGCACGTTTTCGGAATAGTTGGTCATCATGCCCAGGAAGGCCATGATCCACATCCAGAACACAGCCCCCGGGCCGCCGACCAGGATGGCGCCGGCCACGCCGACGATATTGCCGGTGCCGACCGTCGCGGCCAGGGCGGTGCAGAGGCTCTGGAACTGCGAAATGCTCTTGTCCCTGGTATGGGAGGTGACGTGCTTGTCCCTGAAGACAGCGCCGATGGTCTTCTTCATCCAGTGGCCGAAATGGGTCACCTGGAACACTTTGGTGAGCACCGTCATCAGCACGCCGACAAACGCCAGCAGCGCCAGCGCCGGGACGCCCCAGACGACACCGTTGACCGCATCGTTCACGCTGGAGACGGAAGCGAGCAGATCGTTCATGATATGATACCTCCCTCATTCCTGCGGGCCGGAAAAAACGCGGAATGGAAAAGCCATTCCGCGAAGCGTTCGCTGCTTTTCCGTCCTTTTGCCTGAGAGATTTGACCACACGACCGTGCAGCCATTGCACCTTCGGCACCGCCGAAAACGGCGGATTCTCCGGAATGTCGTCCGCATGCAGTCTGTTTACCTGAGAGCGTTACTCCTTCGGCGGCTCCGGCGGAGCCTTTTCCTGCATGTTTCTCCCGACCCGTATTCAATTGCAAGTATCATAAAACAATCCGACGCCGCAAGTCAAACGGAATACACGAGAAATACAGGGTTTTCAGCGGATATCCTTCCTGCAGTACTTCCAGTATGCGAGGGCAGTACCCGCGGCGGCGAACGCCATGCCGACCGCGATGCGGCTGCCCCGGAGCGAACCTGCGGAGATAATATCCGCGCCGTCCGTATAACCGAAGGGGGAGATGACCTTCAGGAATTCCGCCTTGTCGGTCAGGTTGGCAATGATGTTCATGAAGTACAGGGCGATGGCCAGGCCCAGGCCGATTCCGACACCGCCGCGCCAGATGCAGGCGGAAATTCCAAAGCAGACAGCGGCGATTTCCAGCTGCAGGAGGAAGAAGGCGAGATGCATCAGGCAGACTTCCTTCCACGGGACGGCCTCGCCGATGACGGCAATAGAGCCGACGGTCATCAGAAAAACGACAACGTTCAGGACCACAATCTGGATCAGGACCGCGATCAGCTTCTGTGTAACGATTTCCGCGCGGCTCAGGGGATGGGTGAGGAGAAGCTCAGCCGTGCCTTCCTTCTCCTCGCGGGAGAGGGCGGAGACGCCCAGCAGCGCGGCAAACAGCGCGCCGCCGATGCCAAGGATATTGCCGCATTCAATGCCGTAATAACCGTTCAGCGTTCCGAAATTCAGGGTTTCCATGCCGAAAGCCTTTGTGAAGGCGCCCATGGAGGAAAAGACGGAGGAGATGCTGTCCATCTGGGTTTTCATTTCCGGGAAGATCAGTATACAGATCACCAGGAAGGCGCTGATGGAAGCCGTCCAGATCAGAAGAGATTTCCAGCCCCGCCGGAGTTCATGGCGGATCAGCGTCATGCCTGCTCACTTCCTTTCCCGTAGTAATGGAGAATGATCTCTTCCAGATCAGGCTCCGCAACAGTCAGATCCTGCACATCAACTGTGGAAAGGACCTGTACCAGATGATTGATATCGCCGCTGTAGAGGAAGCTGACGGTGTCGTTTTCCTGCTTCCAGTCGCGGATATCCGCCAGGGCTTCCCGCGAGAGGGAACCGCGCAGGGTGATGCGGCGCGCATTGGACTTTGCCAGATGCTCCACGGTATCGCAGGCAATGACCCGGCCTTCCCGGATGACGGCAGCGCGGGAGCAGTGCCGCTGGATTTCGCTAAGCACATGGCTGGAAAGGAAGACGGTGACGCCTTCCCGGTTCTTCTCCTGCAGGATATCGAAAAATTCATGCTGGATCAGCGGATCCAGGCCGCCGGTGGGCTCGTCGAGGATCAGCAGTTCCGGATCATGCTGGAGGGCGCAGACGATGCCGACTTTCTTCCGGTTGCCGAAGGAAAGATCTTCCACCTTTTTCCCCGGATCCAGCTGCAGCCTGCCGCACAATTCCGCCGCGCGGGCGGAACAGTCCTTTTTCCGCAGCCCGGCGGAAAACTTCAGCATATCTTTCACCCGCATACCGGGGTAGAAGGCGTTGTCAGAGGGGAGATATCCCACGCGCTCCAGAATGGCACAGTTCTCTTTCACAATATCAAAGCCGAGGACTTTGCCAGCGCCTGAATCCGGATGAATCAGGCCGAGCAGCGTACGCACGGTTGTGGACTTGCCGGCGCCGTTGGGTCCGATGAATCCGAAAAAGGCGCCCTTATCCACCGACAGGCTCAGCCCGTCAATGCCGCGCGCCCTGCCGTAAAATTTGGTCAGCGCTTCTGTACAAATCGCTTTCTGTTCCATAACTGTCAGCATTCCTTTCTTTTGCTTTCCGGAGAATATGCTACAGGAAAAGGAAAAAAGAGGCAAATATCAAAACAGACAAATGAAAAAGGCTATTCCTCCAATTCAGAGGAATAGATTTCTCTTGACGCCCCCGCCAACTCATGATAATATAATCGGGCTGGTTGAATCTGGAGCGATGGCCGAGCGGTTGAAGGCGCTGGTCTTGAAAACCAGTGATACCGAAAGGTACCGGGGGTTCGAATCCCTCTCGCTCCGCCAGCCTTGACATGGAGAAGTACCCAAGTGGCCGAAGGGGCTCCCCTGCTAAGGGAGTAGTGTCAGTGATGGCAGCCCGGGTTCAAATCCCGGCTTCTCCGCCAGATAAAACTGCCCTGTGAGTTTTGCTCACAGGGTTTTTCTGTTGCGAATTCAACAACACGACGGAAATGATTGAAAGAAACGGATGATGCTGTCAATTCCCTGCATTGCAAGGATGTCCTCAGCCGCGGGTATTTCATTTGTATGATGACTGCACACCAGCTCGTGAATGGTATTGCAGATCATCTGATGCAGAAGCGTACAGGCTGTGCTGTACGCCTTGTCCGGCCGGCCGTCCCCACCGCCGACCAGGATAACCGCGCCTCGCTTTTCCTTTGCAATGGGCTTTTCTTTTCGGAAGAAAGCTGCACAGTAATACGTCTGGAGCCTGCTCCCCAGATCCAGCAGTTTTCCGGTCAGTTCCGAGAAATAAACCGGGGAAGCGATTAAAATATTGTCGCATTCACGGATATATTCATAGACTTCCTGCATATCATCCTGTATCGCGCAGCCGGTATGCGTCCGGCAATACCGGCAGTCCATGCAGGGAGAAATGTTACACCTGTATGCATCCACAACTTTATATTCTCCGGGCAGTTTTCCGATCACTTCCCGGATCAGAGCGGCCGTGTCGCCGTTTTCCCTGGGAGAACCATTCCATATCAGTGTTTTCATGGAGCTTTATCCTTTCGATTGCTGTGCTGACAGTATACACAGCAATGGGCTGACAGGCAAATCCCTCTGTTGATGGTGGAAATAAAAAGGGAATCGTGCTATTCTTAATCCTGATAAAGGCTGATTCATATCCGGTGAAGGGAGCCCTTTATGAGCCTGACAGACGATGAAAGGGACATGCGCATAAAAGAACAGGCCGCGACGATCCGTCTTCTTACGGATCTGACTGAAGCAGGAAGCTGGGTGATCAACTTTGCGCCGGACGGCTCCCTGACCTCTGTACAATGGGGCGACGGCTTCCGCAGGCTGATGGGCTACAGCGACCAAAATGATTTTCCGAATGCGTTTGATTCGTTACTGCGCGGCATTTACCCGGAAGACAGGGATGCCTTTATGGCAGAAACGACTGCCAGTCTTTTTGACAATAACGTTCTGTCCACAGCGGGCAATGATTTCCGCTTTATCAAAAAAGACGGCTCGGTCCGCTGGTTCCGCAGCAGGGGAATGCTGTCCCGTGATTCCGAGGGCAGACCGGTACAGTACCGGGGCGTGACGATTGACATCACCCATGAGAAGGAACATGACGCGCTGTACGCCGCGCTGCAGAACGAAGCCGCCTCTCCAGACACAATTCATGAAATGCTCGGTTCCGGCAAATGGACCATGGATTTTGATGAGACAGGCAGGATGGTCCGGGTCAGCTGGAGCGATGAATTCCGAAGAATGGTCGGCTATCATGGCGCGGACGATTTTCCGGACGTGCTGGAATCCTGGTCCAGCCTGCTGCATCCCGATGACAAAGAGCGTGTGCTGAACGCATACAATGAAACCATTAGCGACTATACAGGGCAGACGATCTATGACGTGGAGTACCGCCTGCTGACGAAAAACAGAGGGTACCGCTGGTACCGGGCTGTCGGCAAGCCGACCCGCCGTCCTGACGGCTCGCCGATCACGTATATCGGCGTGTTCATTGACGTTACCGAACGCAGGGAAATGATACGCGAACTGGCACAGCAGCGGGAATCGCTGTAGATTGCCCTGGAAGAAGCCAATCAGGCCAACCGGGCGAAGACGGCTTTCCTGTCCAATATGAGCCATGAAATCCGTACGCCGATGAACGCGATCATCGGGCTGGACCGGATTGCGCTGAATGATCCCGGTGTCTCTGAGACGACGCGGGAATATCTGGAAAAGATCGGGCTGTCCGCCCAGCATCTGCTCAGTATCATCAACGACATTCTGGACATGAGCCGCATCGAATCCGGCCGTATGACCGTGAAAAATGAAGCGTTTTCTTTTTCGAAGACCGTGGCGCAGGTCCATACGATTATCAGCGGCCAGTGCAGAGACAAGGGCATCGCGTATAAATACCGCACAAACGGCAACGTCGAGGATCAGTATATCGGCGATGACGTGAAACTGCGGGAGGTTCTGATCAATATCCTCGGGAACGCGGCTAAATTCACACCGCCGGGCGGTACCGTCACGTTCGCCGCGGAAGCCGTTGCGCGCTTCAGCGGAAAAACCACGCTGCGCTTTATCATCAGCGATACAGGGATCGGGATGAGCCAGGATTATCTGCCCAGGTTGTTTGACGCCTTCAGTCAGGAGGATTCATCCCGCACGAACCGCTACGGAAGCACGGGCCTGGGCATGGCCATCACCAAAAGCTTCATTGAGCTGATGAACGGAACGATCTCCGTTGAGAGCGAGAAAGAAAAAGGAACCACCTTCACGGTTACGGTCACGCTGACCGACTGCGGGAACCAAAGCACAGAGGAAGCGGAAAAAGCGCCGGACCAGGCAGGCGTGAAAAGTGAGAAGGCAGATCTCAGGCACTGCAGGGTACTGCTGGCGGAAGACGTTCCGGTGAACGCCGAAATACTGATGATGGTACTCTCCATGCGCGAAATTCAGGCGGATCACGCGGAAAACGGCCGGGTTGCCGTGGAAATGTTTGAGCAACACGAAGAAGGTTATTATGATGCTGTTCTGATGGATATGCGGATGCCTGAAATGGACGGGCTGGAAGCGACCCGGAGAATCCGGGCCATGAACCGCGGCGACGCAAAAAGCATACCGATCATCGCGTTAACGGCCAACGCCTTTGACAAGGATGTTCAGCACAGCATGCAGGCCGGGCTGAACGCGCATCTGAGCAAGCCGGTGGACCCCGTACGTTTTGTTTGAAACAATGGATACGCTTCTGCTTCATTAATCAGGATGCCGGTGCGGCAGCCCCGCCGTCAGAAAACAGGGGTTGCGACGCCGGACATTCCGCTCAGCCGAAGCAGATATCCGTCCGTTTTTCCGGCAGCGGAGCCTCATCTCCCAGATAGAAGGAAGCAAAACCCACCTGATTGTAACAGATATTCTGATTGGCCGCGGAATTGCGGTACCACGGATCGTGCATGAGGCAGCGGATTCCGTATTCCGTGAGGGCGAGCGTACGCACGATGACGATATGGTTCTGTTCGTCCGTCAGGATCAGCTCTTCCCGCCAGTCGCCGAAAAGGTCCGCTTTCAGGGTAGGGGTCCGTTTGCTTCCGGTGGAAATCAGCCCGGTTGTGAGATAGGGAAGGAATTTGAGCGTATTCTGATCCGGGATATGCACTTCACTGCCGTTGCATGCGTAGTGGGTCAGTCCCGGACCGAACCAGAGCGCGTTTTCCCCCTGCGGGATACCCCGCGGACAGTCTGTCTCCAAAAGAACCCGGCCGTCTGTAAGGCTCCGCACCCGGCATCCGCACTCCGACCCGCCGGCCATGGCACCCGGCCAGCGGTTGGAAAAATTGCCGGCGACGGAACCTTCGTCGTCATCCCCGGAGAATTCCCCGAAGACCAGAGAGCTTTCGTAAACCAGCCTGCCGTTTTCCAGCCGGAGTCCCCGGTTGGGATCATGCGCCTCCGGGCCCGGAAGCCAGCCGAACTGGCATCCGGTGTGCCGGTTGTCCAGCGTATATTCCTCGGTTCCGGAATAGATGCGGATATCCCCGGCCGCGTTGACCGGCAGCAGGGCGCTGCGGTCTCCGTGCTGCAGGCCTGCCCAGGCGTTGCCCGGGGTTTTGCGGATTTCATCGGTGGCAAGGTTCTCGCCGAAAGCCGGCTGGCGCCCGGTGCCTTTCAGCATGGGCAGAATATCCCCGCACAGCACCCGGGGCAGCAGATATTTCCCGTCTTCAGACAGGCTGAGGTTCATGCCTTTCAGCACAACTTCATCCCGGCCGTCGCGGTCGATATCCGCCATGTCCGTAAAATGATTTCCGCGCGCCCGGTAGAGATCCGGTCCGTCTCCCAGGGTCCAGCAGCGGGGATCTTCCGAATCGAAAACGGCCGGCGGCATCAGTCTGCTGCCCTGCATCGTATAGGCGGCAAAGGTGGTCCGCTGATAATAACCGCGCTGAATCACGGCATAATAGTTTTCCCCGTCCAGGCACGCGACGCCGCCCGCGTAGCGGTTGGCCCGGTTGCCCTGGCCGTCTCCCCATACCGGATATTTCCAGCGGCGGGAAAGGAAATATCCGTCCTTTTTCTGCATGACCTGGACTTTGTAGCTGTCCATCGTATCGGCACCGGGCAGCGGATCGGTAATCGTGCAGAAGTTTCCCCGCTGGGTCATGGGATCCAGGGCGAAATTATCCCCGTCCGAGGATACCGCCGTCCAGGGGAACGCATAATCCACCGTATCCAGGATCACCCCCTGACGCCCGTCGTATCCGACGGCCGTTACATATTCCCGGTGTCCGGGTCCCATGGGCCCGATGTGATAGGATTTGATCCAGGCCTTCTTTCCGGGATCATTGGAGCCGTCGTTGCCTTCGGTAAAAACAGGGGACCTGTAGCAGATATCAAAATTGTTGAGCAGCGACCACTTGCGCTTCAGCTCCTCTGTGTTTCCTTCGCTGAAATCCCGGATGAACTGTTCCGTGGTGCACCGGAGCCCTTCCTCACCGCCGACCACGTGATCCGCATCATCGGGATAAACCACACAGCCTTTTTCCTCATCCCAGAAGCCGACCCGGGTTCCCGGCGCCGATTTCAGGATGATTTCCGCCCGGCCGTCCCGGTTGAAATCCTGGACGTGCAGCATGGTTTCATGATCATTGGAGGAT
>CAMJTZ010000047.1 GCA_946408865.1 uncultured Clostridia bacterium | reverse complement strand
TAGAGGATCAGTTTCAGATTAAAAAAAAGGGATAAAAAGAAAATCAGATTATTGATGAAATCAGGGACACGCATATCCGACAACTCCCTCGGCAGCAATAAACCGGTAACTGTTCAGCGTTCTTCAGGTCTGAGAACAGGGATCTCTGTCATAAAAAACTGAATGATCCTGCTGTAATGGCGAGCAGGCTGAACGCCATTGCCAGTTTTGAATATTTGATCACTTTTGTACAGGTTGCTTCAGCCGGTTCCAGTTTTGAAGCCAGCAGGGCATAAATCGTGTATCCGTACAAAAGGACCGCGGGAATCAACAGAATGATATATGCGATATTGAAGATGCCGAAGGTATATAAAAGGATGTGCACCGCAACCGTTACCGCAAGCAAAAGAATCGCGATCACCGAAGATACTTTTTTTCCGTACAGAATGGGAAAGGTTCTTGCGCCGCCGATCTGATCCCCTTCAACATCCTCCATATCCTTAATGAGTTCTCTCGCGACATTGGCAACCGCGGCAAGAAGGCCGATGTAAACAGATACCCTGAAAATTTCCCGGTCTTGTGTATTGCAAAGAAGAATAAACCCGCCGACCACAAAGCAAAACCCGATCATACCGCCTACCACGATATTTCCGACCAAAGGCATCGCTTTGAAATAGCGGGAATAAGCATAGATGATCACAGCGGAACAGACGATGATGGCAGAAAACAAATAGTTATGGATCAGGGAACTGATGATCAGGCTGAGAACCGCTGAAACGGCATACAGGGTTCCCGCGTAAATCCTGGCGTTCTTCAGCGATATTTTTCCGGAAGGAATCGGGCGGTCCGGTTTGTTCACCGCGTCAATTTTGTAATCAAACACATCATTGATCACATTCCCGGCGCCGGCCATCAGATAAACAAGGATCGTGCCCAGAATGACGGAAGCCGAAAAATGATGCCCGACAATTGCGATGATCACAATCGGCATGGACATCATAAGCGCTTCATCCGGTCTTAAAATTTTTATATAAGCCTTCATGAACTCATTCACTCCTGTGAAACTAAAAAGTTTGGTTTACCTGTTTTTTTGATAAGGCTATCGGGAAATAATACGAGGCATTATACCACGTACAAGGCAAATTTGACAACTTCCCGTTCAATACCGTCCTTTTGAAAAGATATGATTTGATCAGCCTTCTTCCTGTTGGTTTTTCGTTATTCTTTCTCTTTTACGATCTCCACAATATTCCATTTTTTCATGGACCGTGAAGCAATCAGCTGGCTGAGCAGAATGTAGCCGAAGAGCAGTCCCGCCGTCAGAAGACATTCAGCGATTCCGCTGGCGAACGGATATTTCTGTTCTTTCGTCGCGAGCTGACGCAGCGCCGTTACGGCGAATACTGCACCGAGGGGCGTGCCGATGATGCAGGAGAAACCAAAGTAGAGCAGGGACTGCAGAAACAGTTTCGCTGAGACAAACCGGTGAGAAAATCCCAATGTACGCAGTACACACAGTTCTTTTTTCTGTTCCAGCAGATTGGTCTGCGTTGTGTTGACGACAACGATCAGGCCGATCAGCACGGCGAAGCCGATGATGATCCACGCCGACAGATCGTAAAAGGCAAAGACCTTTTCCATGCCGTCCCGGAGCAGTCTGGTGAAGATACAGTACAGGTAATCATCCCGGCCGGCCAGCAGAGCCTGCACGGAATGTTCTCCCTCCACGGCCGCGGTTTCATCCGTCTCCTCCGTCCGGATCAGGATCGCCCGGAGTGTCGGTTCCCCCAGCTTTTCTGCCTGACGGATGGAAATATACTGGCTGCGGTTTACGTTCTGATTGGATATGCCGGCTACTTCCATCCTGACTCCGTCCACCAGGACAAGATCGCCCGGAACAGCCCCCAGTTCCGCTGCCAGATGTTTTTCCAGAAGAATGCCTTCCGGCGGGACCGAAAGAGGCTCGTTCCCTGTCCCGAATATCCGGATCAGACCGGTATCCTCCGGAAGCGCGTTTACCGAAGCGGTTTCCGTATGTCCCTGAAAGGATATTTCCGAAATGTAATAACCCATCTGCAGGGTTTCGGACACATAGTCCAGCGCCTCAAGTTCCTCCATAAACGCTTTGTCCGGCACATCTTTCAGAAACACCTGACAGTCATAATGGATCAGTTTTTCAAAAAGCTCCGTCAGAATCGCGTTTTTCGATGCGATGAACGAGAGGGAGGCAAAGATGATCATCACAGACGCGGAAAGACAGAAGACCGAAAAGATGAACCGTTTTTTATTGCGCAGCAGGGAGATAATGCTGTACCGGGTGAAGGGACCGGCTTTCCGGGTCAGCCACCGGCCGAATCCTGAGAGCTTCCCGGAGGACGGTATCTGCCGGGACATTGCTTCCGAAGGCTGGATCCGGCTGATTACGGAGGTTCCGAGCAGCGTCGCGGCCTGGCCCGCAGCGACCGTCAGCAGGGCGGAAAAAACCGCGTTTCCGGTATCGAAAACATTCTCATAGAAAGGAAGCGGGAAAAAAGATTCGAACTCCGACCCGATATAACGGGCAATCCCGATGCCGATCAGCGTGCCGAGAAGAATCGCGCCCAGGGAAACCGGGAGGGTTATCTTGCAGAACAGAAGCCGGATATCCCCGGCGGAGAAGCCCAGGGCCCGCAGAATGCCGATCTCCCGTCTGCTCTGGCAGATGATCAGGGACATGAATAAAAAGCCGACGATCAGGACGATCCCGAAAAAGATCGTCGGCATCAGGACCGTCAGTGTGCGGACCGGCCGCAGAATTGCGTCGACCCGGTTCCTGACAGCGGAATTTTCATAAAGAAACGAATCCCGGATCTCCGGAACCGCATCCTTCAGGATCCGGACGGTTTCCGCCAGGGTCTCTTCCCGGCCGGCGTCCGGGGTGAACCGGAGCAGGAACTCGTTGCAGAACTCCTGGTATCCTTCCCATTCTCCCAGTTCATCGTATGCGGCCTCCAGTTCCGCCTGTTTTGTCTTCAGCAGGGCGCAGGCGTCGTCCAGTTCCTTTTCTCCCGCGGCAATCTGTTCAGCGGCAGCGTCCAGCTGTGCCTGCTGTGCCTCTGCCTCCGCGATCCCAGCGTTCAGTTCCGCCTGTTTGATCTTCAGCAGGGCGTTTGCGGCCTCCAGTTCCGCCTGTCTGATCTTCAGCAGGGCGTCGGGGGCGTCCGGCTCCTTTTCTGCCGCGGCAATCTGTTCAGCGGCGTCGTCCAGCTGTGCCTGCTGCGCCTCTGCCTCCGCGATCCCCGTATCCAGCCCGGTCTGCTTTTCCCGCAGGGCTGCTTCAGCCTGCTCCAGTTCGGCCTGCCGCTCCAGTAAAATCTTCCGGCTGCTGTCCAGTTCCCGCTGCTTTTCCGCCAGTTCTCCGGTGATGCCTTCAAGCTCCTCTTTGGATTGAATATACCCGGAATTTTCCTCCTGCTCCAGAAGGCGGACGGGAACATAGACATAACCGAAGTCGGAATTTGTGCCCCAGGCCGTCTGTATCGGCTGTACCGCCAGCGTTTCCGGCGTGGAGACGATTCCCGCGACCAGATAGTCGCGGTACTCGCCGCCGACGCGGACCGAAACGAAATCTCCCGCGGAAATCCCGTTTTCATCGGCAAAAGTGTATTCCAGAAAAATGGCGTCCTTCCCTTCCGGGTCCGTCTTCTGCCAGTAATAAAACCGCTGGAAATCCCCGTCGGAATAGGAAATGGCCCGGACAGACAGATACCGCCCCGAGGGGCTGATCATCACCGTATCCCCCAGCAGGCGTGTATTCACCCCGGAAATGCCCGGCAAGGCGCGCAGGAGGTCCGCCTTGTCCCGTGTGGTGACCGCGGTATGAATGACCCCGTCCGGATAGCCATAGTCCCGGATATAATGCGTCAGCGACCGTTCCAGGGAAAGGTAACCGCTGGCAAGCCCTGTCATGCTGACGCATCCCACGGCGGATACCAGGAGAATGGAAAGCAGGAGTTTCCAGTATTTTTTGATGATCGCCCGGAACATAGATCCTTTCATTCGACCTTACCATTCAATTTCTGCAGCGGAATCGGGGACGGCGTTCTCCCGGGTTTCGATGATCCGGCCGTCCTTCATCCGGATCACCCGGTCTGCCATTTTCCCGATTTCCTGCGTATGGGTTACAATTACGACCGTTTTTCCATGAACCCGGCAAAGCGTTTCCAGCTGGATCAGGATCTGTTTTCCGGTCTTGTAATCCAGCGCGCCCGTCGGTTCATCGCACAGCAGGATCCGGGACTGTTTCGCCAGCGCGCGGGCAATGGATACCCGTTGCTGCTCTCCGCCGGAAAGCTGGGGCGGATACTGCTCTTTTTTGTCGGAAAGGCCCATCAGCGCCAGCGTCTGATCCACGATCTCCGGATTCGCTTTGGTATCCGCGGTAAGGGCGACATTTTCCCGGACCGTCAGCTCCGCGATCAGGTTGAAGGACTGAAAAACAAAACCGATATGTTTTTTCCGGTATGCTGTTCTGGCGGGCTCCTTCATGGCTGTCACATTCTGACCGTCAAAATGGATCGTGCCTTCGTCGGGAACATCCATGCCGCCGATCATATTCAGCAGGGTGGATTTGCCGCTTCCGCTGCTCCCCAGAATAACCAGCAGCTCGCCTGTATGTATTTCCAGGCTGACGCCGTCCAGGGCCTTTGTCAGGCTTTGGCCGGAACCGTAGCTTTTTTTCAGCTGTTCAGCCCGCAGAAGGATCTCGTTTTTTGGGGTTAATTCCATCGGATCAGCCCTCCCTGATGGCGGTCTTGTCTCCGGTCCTGTTTTCAGATTCAGCAGACAGCGTCTGATCAATCCGGATAAATTATAACTGAGAAACAGCGGAACAGCAATCTCGGGTTCGGCTTCTCTATTGTCATTTCCCGCAAATTTGGTATAATTACCTGTATCCCCATAATTGAAATATCATTTTTGCACCGTTTGCTTCGGAAAACGAAAAGAGTTGAGTTGAAATGGCGGAAATCAGACGAACGGCAGGCTGTTTGCTTTTCCTGGCGCTGCTGCTCTGCATGCTTCCTTTTTCCGCTGTGGCGGAAGAGGAAGCCGCATCCGTTACCGCGGAACCCGCGGCGGTGCTTTCCCTGAATCCGGCGGAACTCACGCTGGTCAAAGGAAAATCCGGCCGGATGACGGCCTCCGTGACCGGGCTGCCCCGGGGCGTCCGGGTCAGCCGGTATGAATGGTCTTCCTCCGATCCCGGAATCGTGTCCTGCCGGGAGGGAAAGATCCGGGCGGAAAGCGCCGGAAGCGCGGAAATCACCTGCTCGGCCGTCTTCCCGGACGGAACGGTTCTCCGTGCGCGCGGCACGGTAACCGTTGAGGTGCCGGTCCGCTCCCTGAAGTTTTCCGAAGGCGAACTCCAGGTCATGGAAGGGGATGTGGTTTTCCCGGAGGTTCAGGTGCTTCCGGAGGACGCGACCCGTCCTGAGGTGCTTCTTTCCTGTCCGGATGACGGAATTCTCATCCCCCTGGAGGACGGATCCTTCCGGGCTGCGGCAGCCGGAGCCACGGTGCTTACTGCGGTTTCGGAGGAAAATCCGGGGAAATCCGCCCGGATCAAAGTCACCGTCACCCGCCGGATCGGCAAAACCGACCGGGTGCTCACCTTTCTGTCCCTTCCCTGGGAAAGCAGCCATGAAACCTGCATTTCCCTTCTGAAGCAGTCCGGATTTATCGCGGAAGAGGTCCGGAGCAGCAGCAGCTACAGCAGTTCCGCATGGCACTGGCCGGAAAACGACCTGCTCTTCAGCCGGACCGGCGCCTGGCGAATGCTGCCCGTTGTTTTTTCCGACCGGAGAACCGGCGCGGAACGGGCTTCCCTGAACCCGCGGAAAACCATCGGCGGATTTCTCCCGCAGGTTTCCACACTGGTTTACCTGAACGGAATCGGAGCGGACGGCGCCGTGGATCCGGAGATCACCCGTCTCATCGGCGTTTATTTCAGCTTCGACAACCGCCATGAGAAGGGAACCGTCGTTTTTCCCGGGCTGCTGGCCCGGCTGGAAGCGGAATACGGGGAGTTTTCCTGCTTTGTTTCCCGATATCTGGACAGGTACTATCCGGATCTGTATCAGCCCCTGGCGGACCGGCTGGCGGATGCACAGGTCTTTGATATCCAAGAGCTGGGAGACGATCTGTATCTCGGAGAAGGCGTTGTCTGTACCCTGCGCGGCGGAGACCGCACCGGCATCATGCTGAGCCTGGATACCGCCGGAGGCGTGACCCTGTTCTACGGACGGACGGATGCGGAGGAGATGATCCGCAGCCTGGAAACCGCCCTGGACGCGGAATCCGCCGTGCTGGAGGATGCCGGCGTATAAACAATAAGCGGAAAACCTTAACAAGCGGAAAACTTTTGACAAAGGAGGAAATACTGAAATGAAAAAAACATTATGTCTGATGCTGACCCTGCTTCTGGCGCTTCCCTTCGGATACTCCCTGGCGGAAGCGGCAGAAGACCGCGTCGGTTCCTTCCTGCTGATTCCGGAAGGCGAACCTGTCCCGGTCTATACGGAAATCACGGACGCCGAGCCGGCGGATGCCCTGGAGAGCGGAAAGCTCTGCGGCCTTCTGAAGGAAGTATCGGAGCAGGAGGTGCTCTGGGATCTGGTGGTATATGCGGACAGAGAAAAAAAGGCTGCCATCGGATATGTCCGCGCGGATCAGGTCATCCTGCTGGCGACGGATGAATTCCAGGCGCTGATGCAGTCTCCGGAAAAAATGAACGAGGTGCTGGATCTGCTCCAGGCCATTGACGAAATTCTTTCCGAAAAAACGCAGCAGACCGCCGCGGTGACTGCCGGGTCGGGCACCGGGAGCAGCAGCGGCAGCCAGCCTCCGAAAAAAACGGGCCTTCCGGATTTCCGGGCATTCTACAATACCGCCATGCAATCCCTGGATAAGATACTGAACGCCGGTCTGCCGCCGGAAATCGGCAAGGCGGCGGATACCGTCAGGGATCTCACCCAAAGGGCAGTGAAAGCCGGCGCCGATGCGGCAAATTCCGCCATCGGCGGCATTTCGGGCTTTATTCAGGAAAACTCGGGCAAAGTGATTCCGAAAGCGACCGAAGACCTGAAGCAGATTCTGGAAAAAGCCGGGGACAGCGTTTCCGCCTTTAAGGAAAACTTCGAGAACTCGCTGCTTCCGGAATACAAGGAAAAAGCCGGCGAATTGTATGAACAGGCCAGCGAGCTCGCCGGCGAAGGCGTAACCGTGAGGGATGTGCTGCAGTCCTGGGTGGAACAGGCCACAAGTCTGGAGGGAATTGCCTCCCTGGCGCCCTCGCTGGCGGATTCCATCGGAGCAGGCGTTCTTTCCGGCGCCGACATGCTGAACGGTATCATCGATCAGGCCATCCGGCTGATCCCGGGGGACAAAAATGAATAATACGGCCCGGGAAACAGAATGGTAACGCCATGAGAGGTTCTTTGCTGCGCGGGTATTTCGTCCGCTTCCGGAAAATCATTCCGGCGATGTTTCTGATCGTAACCATCTGCAGCGGATGGATCACCGCCATGTTCAATGTTTACTCCTCTGTCAAAAACACATTTTCCCGGTATATCGCGGACTGCGGCGTCGCGGATGCGGTGATTGCCACGGAGGTGACGGCGCAGGACGGAGCCGCGGTGCTGCGCGGAATTCCGGGGATTGAAAAAGCGGAAAGCCGCCTGACGGGCGTGGCACAGTTTTATTCGCCCTCCGGCCGGCTGCTGAGCGCGTATGCTGCCACCCTGGACTCCGAAGAGATTCAGCGGCTGCACCGCTGGATACAGGTTAAGCTCGCTTCGGATGAGGTTGTGCTGGTGGATAAAGTCTTTGCGGAAAAAAACGGGATGAACGTCGGCAATGAAATCCTGATGCTGACGGAGAACGGGCTGCGGCCTTTCCGGATTGCCGCCCTGGTTTCCGCCCCCGAAACACTTTTCGGCAGCAAACTCTCCGGTCTTTTCAGCCGTTATCCGGGGATGGGCTTTATCTACGTGCCGGTTTCCCTGCTGGAAAAGGAAACGGAAAAAGAGCTGTCCCGGATGATGGCAGAATGGGAAAGCAAACATGATGAATACCGGAAGCTCCGGGAGGAAGCGGAAGACGTCTGGAAACAGGGCGAACAGGAGCTGAGCGAAGCCCGCCGGGAGCTGGAAAACCGGCAGGAAGCCTTCAGCCGCAGCCGCGCGGAACTGCAGCAGCATATTAAGACGCTGACCGACGCCCGGGCCAGGCTGATGATCGGTAAAATGGAAATGACGGACGCGGAGGACGAGGCAGCCCGGCAGAAAACCGAGCTGGAAAGCACGCTGGTCCGGGCCGGCGAAGAGCTGCTTTCCATGGAGGACCGGCAGGCGGAACTGGAGGAAATCCGGAACGATCTGAACGCCCTGCTGACGCGCCTGGAGGACGCCCGGGGCCGGCTGATTATGGCGCGGAACCGGATTGCCCTGAATTCCGGAACCCTGCAGCTCATGCTGAAAACGCTGCAGGATGCAAAAACCGCCTGGAATGCGCTGCGCTCCTCCGGCGCGGCGGTGCAGCTTCCGGAGAACGTGCTGCCCGGGGGAAAAATCTCCGCTGCGGAAATTGAGGAAATGCTTTCAAAGCAGGGCGTTACCCCGGAAACCCTGGATGAAACCATCTCGAAAATCAGTTACGGCTCCGGCCGGCTGAAGGCCGGACTGAACCGCATTCAGGATGCCCTCGGGCAGATCAGCCGGACCTGGCTGCCGGAGGTTCAGGCGTATCTGGAAGAAACGGAGCAGGGGCTGGAGCTGGTTTACCAGACCCGGGACATGCTGAAAAGCGGCGTTGAAAAAATCGAAAACGGTCTTCAGGCCCTCGAGGATTTTGAAGCGCAGGAACCGGAAAACCGGCAGGCACTGGAGGAAAGACTGAAGGAACTGTCGGAAGGCCTCGATTCCGTTTACGCCGGGCTGGAGGAGGGAAAAACCGCGCTGGAGGAAGGCCGGGAACAGCTGGACGCCAGATCGGAAGAGCTCGGAAAAGCGCGGCAGGAATCGGAAGCCTCCCTGTCCGAAGACGCGGAGAACCTGGAAGAAGCGCTGGAGGAACTGAAAGCCTGGGAAGGCTATACCCCTCTGCGGAATGAATTCCTGATCACCTTCTTGCCGGATGTGCAGGACCGGCAGGCGGTTCTGGATGCCGCCGCGGCCGCCCTGGGAAGCGTGGTGAAGGGCAGTGAACTGTACGAAAACAGCCAGCTGCAGGCAAAGATCCGGCAGACGCTGGATTCCTGGGATACCATGGCTGTTTTTATCCCGGGTGTGTTCCTGATCATTGCCGTGATGGTGCTCTTCCTGTTATCTTCCATGACGGTGCGCCGGAGCCGCCGTGAAATCGGCATTCTCCGGGCGCTTGGCTTCCGTCCGGGACAGATCCGGGGGCTTTTCTGCACCGCCTGTCTGATCCTGTCGGTTCCGTCCCTGGCGGCTGGCCTGGCCCTCGGCATACCGCTGCGGAACGCTTTCATTCGTTTATGGCTGCGGGATTACAGTTTTCCGGCTCCGGTTTATGCGTTCGATTTTTCCTCCGCTGCGCTGACCGTGCTGGCCCTCCTTTTGTCCATGCAGCTGGCGGTTCTTTTCAGCACCCTGCGGGCCGGCCGGATTCAGCCGGCGAAGATCACCGGCCGCCGGGCCGGCGGGGTCCGTCTGCAGTTTTTTGCGCCGGTGCTGTGCGTCGCCGCTTCCGTGGCGATTCTGTTCTTTGCCCTGTCCTTTTCCGCAGCCACGGGCACGATCGAAAAAGAGCTTTTCAGCACCCGGTTCCATTTTGACAGCCAGGTCCTGTTTTCCGAAATGCCGGCAAAGGAACTGGAAGAGGAAATCCGGAACGCGGAGTATGTTGAAAAGCTGGAGACGGCGGAAAATTATGAACCGGAAGTGTTCTTCGGGGGCCGCTCCCTGCGGATCCCGTTAACGGCGCTGGACGCCGGCGGCTCTCTGCTGACCGTTCCGGACGGGCAGGGACGGCCCATGGCGCTGCCGGAAAGCGGACTGGTTTTCCCTGCTGCGGAAGCTGCGAAGCTGGGGATTCGGCCCGGTGATACGGTAACCGTGGGCGGTCTTCCGGTGAAAGTGGCCGCCCTGTCCCGCCAGGCCGGCGCCGGGAGCTGCTATTGCTCCCTGCGGCAGGCTGCCGCGCTGGGAGCCCCTTCCGGATATCTGTGGCTGTTAAAACTGAAGGGGGACACGGAGGAGGAACTGATCGACCGCCTGTACCGGGAAAAGGGATACGTCACGACGGTGGTCACCCGGGTGCTGGCTGCTGCCGTTCATGATTCCCTGGAATCCCGTGCCTTATACGCCCGGATCCTGACCGGTTTCGCCGTCCTGCTGACCTTGCTTGTCGTTTTCAGCCTGTGCGCTTCAGCCGGTGGATGGATGAGATTTACGCGCTTTTTTCGCCGGGGATGATTTTCTCGTTCCGCTGCGGATTACTTCTGCGCCGGGGCGTCCTTTTTCATGGATAACGGAACGATAATGTCCGAATAATAAACCGCTGTGTTGACGGTTCCTTCCGGCATATCGGCTTCCATGAACTTCTCAATATCCGCGATGGTACGGGCTTCCCGGAAGACCTTCAGTTCCTCCTCCGTCAGATCCTTCAGGAAAGGCGGTTCGCCGCTGCCGCTGCCCGGCTCTTTCCGGGAGACGGCAGTCCGGGTCCAGAAGGCGGCGTCAATCTGGCCGCTGACCAGCGCGGTGGCGCGGGCAACGCTGCTGTCCAGGTACAGGATTTCGATGTTTTTGCTGATCCTGCGGGAGATTTCCGCCAGTACGGCTGTGTTGAAGCCCGCGGCCCTGCCGTCCGGGGCCACATAGTCCATGGGAGGCAGGGCGCCGGTTACGGCAACCCGGATCGTTTCCGCGCCTTCCGTCTGCGGAAGCGGAATTCCGGTCAGCGCGTCGGTTGTCACGCCGTCGATATACTCTGCCACCAGCGTGTCCAGCGTGCCGTCCTCCTTCATGGCGGTAATCGCCTCGCTGAACTGATCGGCCAGCGCCTGGTTATCCTTCAGCATCAGGAAGGAGAATCCGTTGCCGAGCCGGGAAGCGGCCATCCGCTGTACAAAGACGCTCTTCTCCTTCGAAAAGTCAAATTCAAAGCCCATTTCCAGGTTCGGAACGTTTGCCACGAGATACTTCGCGACGCTCTGATAAACTTCAATCTTGTCCACATCGCCGGCCTGCAGCGCCATCAGCATATCTGTCAGCCGGTCATAGAAGATAATTTTGCAGGCCTGCTCCCCCGGAGCGCCTTCGGGCGGATTGCCTTCCGGCGGAGTACCTTCGGGCGGAGTACCTTCGGGCGGAGTACCTTCCGGCGGAGTGCCTTCGGGCTTTTGATCATTCATTTTGATATAGCCCTGCTTAATCAACAGGCCGGTCACCAGTTCCCGGGATTTCAGCAGATCGGCGTATACTTCCTCCGTCGTGTTCAGGAAGGAGAGCATGCCGACTTTCGGGATTTTCTGCTCAGGCGCCTGAGCGGGGGCTTCCGCAAAAGCTGCGGGCAGGGCTGCAAGCAGCAGCGCCAGGGAGAGAATCAGTGCTGTCCACTTTTTCATCCGTACAACGTTCCTTTCTGCTTTTTGAAATTGTTCATGTGCCTTGCTGTGGTCATTATACGGGAGAGGTGAACAAAAAGCAAGAGGGCCATCTGCTGCAGGAAGAGCGGATTATGATCGGCTGACGGAACGGCGGCGGAATGTATTGACGTTATATCAAATGCTGCAAAAGGAAATTGTTTTTATTTCTCCGCTTTCCTGCTCAGCAGAATCAGGGCGATGATCAGGATGAGCGGGAAGACGCTCCCGACCAGCACGCCGGACTGCAGGTTGTCCCCGGCCTGCTGGGTAACGGCCCCGACCAGGCTCGGGCCGAAGGCGCCGCCCAGGTCGCCGGCCATGGCCAGCAGGG
>CAMJTZ010000046.1 GCA_946408865.1 uncultured Clostridia bacterium | reverse complement strand
GCTGGTCCATGATAATTACCCGTCTGGCCGGACGGCAACTTACCACTTCATCCCTGAACAGACAACACTCGGATTATACACGAATCTTTTCCCCCGCGCAAGAGGTTTTGCGGCCGTTTTTGAAATTTTTTTTGCGATTTTTCATCTTCCGGTTCTCCTTCCGGGGGCGATTTTACTGGATTTACCGCCGTTCATCTGTAACACTCCTTCTAGCGTATCCTGTTTGGAGGCGAAAAGGCTGTTTTTCCGGTTAAAAGATCTCAGATTCCATTTCTACTGGTCCTGCAGGCATTGATTTTCCTCAGTTTTATACAATCCATATTATACACCCTTTCCGGAGTGTCCATATGCTGCAATGAAAATGCCTGCTTTCGCAGGCAGTCGGCAGTCAGTAATGTGGACGATTTCATGTCATTTTACCATATTTAGTGAACAGGCCTTTCTGATATACAACATTTTGAATCATACGCCCGGTTTCGTCTCAGACTTCTTCCCCTTCGGCGGCTTCCCATTCGGCGTACAGCCGGTTGATTTCCTCCTGAAGCAGGCGGTACTGCCGGTTTTTTTCGGCAGCCGCTTCCGGATCCCTGTACGTTTCCGGGTCCGCCAGTTCCTGTTCGATCGCTGCGGCCTCCTTCTCCGCCTTTGCCACGGCCTCCTCCGCCTTCTTCAGGCGTTCTTTTTTATCCTTCAGCCGCTGCTGTTCCTCGCGGCTGCGCTTCTTTTCCTTGTCCTGAGCGGTCCGCGTCATGCCGGCTGTTTCTCCGTCCGGCTCCGCGTCGCGGCTGACCTTTGCAAAGTAGCTGTCGTAGTTTCCGAGATATTCCCGGATGCCGCCTTCCTCCAGCACGAATACTTTTGATGCGAAGCGGTTGATAAAGTACCGGTCGTGACTCACAGCCAGGATCGTCCCCGGAAAATCCGTCAGCGCGTCCTCGAGCACCTCGCGGCTGTCCATATCCAGATGGTTTGTCGGCTCATCCAGCAGCAGCACGTTATCCTTCTGCAGCATCAGCTCCGTCAGGGCCACGCGGCCTTTCTCCCCGCCGCTCAGCGTACTCACCGGTGCAAACACGTCATCTCCGGTGAACAGGAACAGGCCCAGCGCGCCGCGCACCTCATACTGCTCCAGCCGCGGAAACCGGTCCCACACCTCATCCAGCACCGTCTTCTGCGGGTGCAGGCCGGCCTGATGCTGGTCATAATACCCGATGTCCACGCCTGTACCCCATCGGATGCTGCCGTGATCCGGCTGTTCCTCCCCGGTCAGGCAGCGCAGCAGCGTCGTTTTTCCGGTGCCGTTGTCGCCGATCAGGGCGATCCGGTCTCCCGCGCAGATGTGCATCTTTACATCGCGGAACAGGATCCGTTCGCCGAAGCGTTTTTCCAGTCCCTCCGCCTGCAGCACATCCTCGCCGGTGCGCCGCCGCGTATCGAACCGGAACTGCACCGTTCCCTCTTCCTGCGGTTTCTCCAGGCGCTCGATTTTTTTCAGCCGTTTTTCCCGGCTCCGGGCCAGCCGGATGCTCTTCTCCCGGTTGAACCGGCGGTACATCGCTATCACGGCTTCCTGCCGGGCGATCTCCTTCTGCTGCAGCTCCCAGGCTTTCATTCTGGTCTCGTATACTTCCGCGCGCTTCTCCGTGTACTGCGTGTAGTTTCCCGTGTAGGTTTCCACGGTGCCCAGAATCAGCTCCGCCATCCGCCCGCACACATGGTCCATAAAATAGCGGTCGTGGCTGATAACAAGCACAGCCCCCTTGTAGCTGTTCAGGTAGTCCTCCAGCCAGGTGATGCTCTTCAGGTCCAGGTGGTTCGTCGGCTCGTCCAGCAGCAGCAGGTCCGGCCCGGAAAGCAGCATCCGCCCCAGGCACAGTCTTGTCCGCTCGCCGCCGCTCAGGCGCGCTGTTTCCATATCGCGCATTTCCCACAGTTTCAGACCCTTCAGCACACCCGTCACCCGGGACCGCCAGCTGTATCCGTCCTGGCGCTCAAATTCCCGCGTCAGCGCGTCGTAACGGCTGCCCAGCCGGCGGAGCATCTCAGCGTCCCCGCCGTGTTCAGCCATTTCATTCTCAAGGGAGCGCATTTCCTCTTCGGTTTTCACCAGCGGATCAAACACGGAATCCAGCACCCGCTGTACGGTTTCCTCTCCGGTCAGTTCGCCCTGCTGAGCCAGATAACCGATCCGCAAGCCTTTCTGAATATTGACGCTGCCTTCATCAGCAGTCTCCTGCCCCGCGATGATCTTCATCAGCGTGGATTTTCCGCTGCCGTTCACGCCGACGAGACCCATCCGGTCCTGTTCCTGCAGGGTAAACGAAACACTCCTCAGCACCTCATGCGTGCCGAAGCTCTTTCTTACATCCTGCAGTGCCAGAATAATCATGATTTCAGTCCGTCTCTTTCAGCCTGAATATACTGCTGACTTCATCCCGCAGCGCCACCTGCAGCTCCACGTCCTCCCCCGGACGGATGTTCTCCCGCATCATCGCGGTTTCGGAAACTCTCTGTGCCAGGGTCGGCGTATTGTTTTCCGCACTCAGGTGCCCGAGAATGACATGCTTCGTTCCGGCGCCGATCAGCCGCAGCAGGGCGTCTGCGCACGCCGCATTGCTCAGATGCCCGTGATCCCCGAGGATCCGGGCCTTCAGCTGCGCGCTGTAGCGCGGGTTGGCCCGCAGCAGTTCCGGGTCGTGGTTGCTCTCGAGCAGTACCAGCGTGCTGCCGCGGACCGCACTGTATACGTTTTCGGTGAATTCACCCAGGTCCGTCGCCGTGGAAACGCTGAGCCTGCCGCCCCACAGCCGGTATCCCACGGGATCCGCCGCGTCGTGGGGAATGGAGAAGGGTTCCACGCCGATATCTCCCAGCCAGAAACTCTTCCCGCTCTGCGTCGTGCGGATCAGGTCTCCCGGAATCTTTCCGATCTTCCCGTCCATCGCCCGCCAGGTTTCCTGTGTAGCGTACAGCGGCAGGTGGTATCTCCGCGCCATGACGCCCACGCCGTGGATATGGTCCGAATGCTCATGGGTGATCAGCACCGCATCCAGCGTCGCGGGATCCACCCCGACCGACGCCAGCGCCTCATCAATCGTTTTTCCCGCTTTTCCGGCGTCGATCAGAATCCGCGTATTCCCGTACTGACAGAAAAGGGCGTTCCCGGCCGATCCCGAAAAAAGAGGGCAGAAATACATCTCCATATTTCCGTCCCCCTCTCTGTAAAAATCCCAATGGTCAGGCTTTCCGCCGTGAATGCGGCTCACAGATCCAGATGCTTCGCTACCCGCTCCTCGACCGGCGGCGGCGTCATATAGTCCGGCCCGAACAGCACCGTCAGTACCTCTTTGTACTTCTTCGGAACCAGGCATTCCACATCCTCAAAGGGCATGCGGATCTTTTCGGCAAACTGTTCCGGATGCCACACATGCGTCATCAGTTCAAACGCGCCGTTGGACATATGCAGGTCGTTGCCCTCCCTGCAGCACGTGGATACCTTTTCATACCGGGCTGCCTTCCAGGCGTAGCTGAACGGCAGGCCCATCCAGTGGGTCACATGCAGCAGGATCCGGTTTTTCAGTCCGAAGCGGCTGTAATCCACGTTCTTTTTCATCATTCCCTGCAGCAGGTGCAGATGCAGGAGGTGCATTTTCCGGCGGATCCCCTCCGGTGGCAGCGGATCCAGGATGAAGAAATCCGTGAACGCGGCGGCCTTCTCCGGATCGCGGTTCATCACCCGCGGCGTCCAGGTGTCCAGGTAAGTCAGTTCAAACCGCCGGTCACACTCCACCGGATAGATCTTCCGGAATTTGGTGAACTCCTCCCGCGTCATCAGCAGGTCCACATCGTCATCCCAGGGAATGAATCCCTTGTGGCGGATGCATCCGAGCAGCGTCCCGCACATCAGGTTGTACTCAATCCCGTTCCGGTCGCAGACAGCGGTAATGTCCCGCAGCTGGCACAGCAGTTCCTCGTGGATTTCCTCAAGCGTCAGTTCTTTTTTCATGAAGCAAAGCCTCCGCCCTGTCCGCGATGGATTCCGCGTCCATCCCATATACTTCCCGCAGGTACTGCTGGTTTCCGACCACTGCCGTATACAGGTCGTGCAGGCCGACCCGGTACACCCGGCATCCGTTGCCGAGTTCCGCCACGATCTCGCATACCGCGCTGCCGAATCCGCCGGTCACGTTATGTTCCTCCACGGTCAGCAGAATTCCGAACCGTTCCGACAGTTCCTTCACTGCAAACTGGTCCATCGGCTTGAAGCAGGGGAAGCTGACAACCTCCGCGCTGATTCCACGCTTCTCCAGCATCCGGGCCGCTTCCGACGTCTGTGTCAGGATTCCGCCCGAACTCAGCAGGGCAATCTGGTTTCCCTCCCGGATCGTCAGCGGCGCCGGCAGATGCCAGTCCGTCACGGGGCCTTCATGTACTTTGGGCTCGTTGCCGCGCCCCAGCCGCAGGTAGCACGTACCGTTGGTCCGCACAGCCGCGTGCGTGGTCGCCTCCGCCTCTGCCGGATCTCCCGGCGCGAAGCAGGTCACGCCCGGCAGCGCCCGCATGATGGCCATATCCTCCGTGGCGTGGTGGCTCATCCCCAGGCTTCCGTAAACAAATCCGCCGCCCACGCAGACGATCTTCACATTCGCGCCGGGATAGGCGCAGTCGTTCCGGATCTGCTCCAGCGGCCGCAGCGTCGGGAAATTCCCGATCGAATAAACAAATACAATTTTCCCGGTGGCAGCCAGTCCGGCCGCCATGCCGACCATGCTCTGCTCTGCGATTCCCGCGTTGATGATCCGGTCCGGATAGTGATCCCACAGGGGTTGCAGCACGCCAAATCCCAGATCGCCCGTCATCAGGATGATCCGGTCGTTCACGGCCATTTCCTCCATCAGGGCCCGAACAAACGCGTCTCTCACGGTCTCTGTGCCTCCAGTTCTTTCAGCGCTGCTTCGTATTCCTCGCCCTGCGGCGTACGGTAATGCCACAGGATATTGTTTTCCATGAAGGAAACGCCTTTCCCCTTCACGGTATGGGCCAGCACCACGCTCGGTTTTCCGCTTCCCGCGTTGCCCATGGCCCGTTCAAAGGCGGCCCGCAGCGCCCGGACATCATGCCCGTCCACGCTCTGTGCGTTCCATCCGAAATCTCTCCATTTGTCCTCAAAAGGTTCCAGCTGCAGTGTCTTTTCCACCGTGAACAGGCTCTGCATATGGTTGTAGTCCACCACGGCAACCAGCCGGTCCAGCCTGAACTGCGCTGCCTGCAGCGCCGCCTCCCATACAGATCCCTCGTCGCACTCGCCGTCCCCGAGCACCACCCAGGTCCGCCAGTCCTCGCCGTTCATCCGGGCGCCCATCGCCATACCCGCGCCGATGCTCAGCCCATGGCCCAGCGATCCGGTCGAAACCTCCACGCCGGGAATTCCCTTGTGGCTCACATGGCCGCTGAGAATCGACCCGTTCGCGTAGTGGTTTTTCAGTTCCTCCACCGGGAAAAAACCGGTTTCCGCCAGTGCCGCATAGACGGCGCTGCCGGCATGTCCCTTGCTGAGGATCAGCCGGTCGCGCTCCGGCATCTGCGGATTCTTCGGATCCACATGAAGGATGCCTGTATACAGCACAGCGATGATCTCCGCCACGCTGAACACGCTGCCGATATGGCTTCCGCGGCTGATCCGGGACATCTCCAGCCCGTTCCGGCGGATCAGCCAGGCCAGCACCGCAGGATCCCCGGTGTCCGGTTTCCCGTCAAATCCCTGATGTACCAAAGCCTCGTAGTTTTCCATAGGGCTACTCCCAACTCATAATGAATCACTGCCGCCGTTCCTTCGCCATGTCCTCCGCCTTGCCGAACACGCCTTTGATCGTCTCCAGCATCAGGCGGCAATCCAGCGGGAAGCTCTGGGTCTTCGCGTATTCCACCCGCAGCCGGTTTTTCTCCGGCAGGATCAGCTTCTCGAAATTGGCGACGGGATCTTCTTCCCCGACGATCTCATCCTGCGCGATATAGACGATGCTGCTGCGGTCCGTCACGCCCGGCCGCACCCACAGGATGCACTGCTGTTCCTCCGTATACTGCTCCGTATACAGCAGCAGTTCAGGCCGCGGCCCGACAAAGCTCATATCCCCCTTCAGGATGTTGAACAGCTGCGGCAGTTCGTCCAGCTTCAGCCGGCGCATGATCCTTCCTGCCCGGGTCACCCGCGCGTCATTCTTGGCGGTGCATCCGCCGGTCTTGTCCGCGTCCACCACCATGCTCCGGAATTTCCAGATCCGGAAAGGCTGGTTGTGATAACCGCCGCGGACGGCCTTGTAAAGCACCGGCCCTTCCGAATCCAGCTTCACCCACACCGCCAGGGGAAGCATCATCAGAAGCCCCGGTACCAGCAGAATCAAAGCCAGCAGAAAGTCCAGCACCCGCTTGACCACCTTGCTGTAGAATGGATGCGAAAGCGGCCCGTCCCAGTAAGGCATCTTGGGCATCTCCGTCTTTCCCATCAAACTCCCTCTTTCCGTCCGGCCGAAAACAGGCCGTCGTTTTCAGACCCGGCCTTCCGTGAAATCCTCCGCGCAGGGTGCCGGTTACTGTTCACTGATGAGATCCATCATCTCGTTGAACCGTTCGAGCTCGTCCCGGCTCGAATACTGCAGCACGATTTTCCCTTTGGAGATGCTGCCCGTCAGCGTGCTCTTCAGTCCGGTCTTCGCCCGGATCTTGTCCTGCAGCTCGTTCAGTTCCGCCGGCAGTTCCGGCGTCCTGCGCTTTGCGGAGGACTTTTTCGGTTTCGCAGCCGATGCGATCTGTTCCAGCCTGCGCACGCTCATTCCCTCTTCGGCGGCAATCCGGGCCAGACGCAGCTGCTCTTCCCTGCTGTCCAGTCCCGCCAGCACCCGCGCGTGTCCCGCGCTCAGCCGGCCGTCGCGCACCATTTCGGTAACTTCATCCGGCAGCGACAGCAGCCGCAGCAGGTTTGCCACCGCCGGGCGGCTTTTGCCCAGCCGGGCGCTGACCTTTTCCTGCGTATAGCCGCACTGCTTCATCAGCGCGTTCACGCCTTTCGCGGCTTCCATCGGATTCAGGTCTTCCCGCTGCAGATTTTCAATCAGTGCAATCTCCATCTGCCGTACCGCGTCGATATCCTTTACAATACAGGGCAGCGTTTCGAGTCCCGCCATCCTTCCGGCCCGGTATCTTCGCTCGCCCGCAATAATCCGGTATCTTCCGCCGCTCGTGGCTGTGACCAGCAGCGGCTGCAGCACGCCCTGGTCGCGGATGCTCCCGGCGAGCTGGGCGATGCTTTCGTCATCAAATGTCTTGCGGGGTTGTTCCGGATTCGGGTCCAGTTCCCCCACGGGAATTTCCTGAATGCTGGCGCCCCATTCCTCGGTTGTTCCGGCGAACAGGGAGTCCAGGCCGCGTCCCAGCCCGTGCGTTTTCTTCGGCATTGGTCTGTTCTCCAATCTGTACGTTACTTCTTTTTCCTGTTCCGGGCAATCACTTCTTTGGCCAGTGCCTCGTATGCCATGGCTCCGGTGCTCTTCGGGTCATACAGGCAGATCGGCTGTCCGTGGCTGGGTGCCTCGCCCAGGCGCACGTTCCGCGGAATCATCGTGGCAAAAACTTCCTTGCGGAAATGCTTCTTCACCTGGTCGACAACCTGCAGTCCCAGGTTCGTCCGCCCGTCCAGCATCGTCAGGAGGATGCCTTCGATCTCCAGCCGCGGATTGAATGTCCGTTTCACGCGCTGGATCGTGCTCATCAGGCTGGTGACGCCCTCCAGCGCGTAATATTCGCACTGGATCGGTACCAGTACCGTGTCCGCTGCGGCAAGCGCGTTCAGCGTCAGCAGACTCAGACTCGGCGGACAGTCCACAAAGATGAAGTCGTATTCATCCCGCACCGGGCCCAGCAGCTTCTTCAGGTAGAATTCGCGGTCTTCCGCGTTGACCAGCTCAACTTCCGCCGCTGCCAGGCGGATATCGGACCCGAGCAGATTCAGTTTCTTCATCTCCGTATGCTGTATGCAGGACGTCAGGGAGGTGCGTCCCATCATTGCGTCATAGATGGAATTCCGCTCGTTCACCCGGCC
The DNA here is from genome assembly GCA_946408865.1 of uncultured Clostridia bacterium. Next base: position 4,191 of record CAMJTZ010000046.1, on the reverse strand, counting down.
GCCGAGGCCGCTGGTGGTATTCCCCTGGGGATCCAGGTCCGCCATCAGTACTTTTTTCCCGGCTTCCGCCAGCGCAGCGGAAAGATTGACGGCAGTTGTGGTCTTTCCGACGCCGCCCTTCTGGTTCGCAATCGCAATAATCTTTCCCATGAGTACTCCTTCTGTCCTCCCGTGAGGGCATAAAAATACTTGTATATTATACCCGTTTGATCCGGGCTTGTAAAGAAAAACGGCCCGCGCTTCCGCGCGAACCGTCTGAAGGTTTTTCTTTGGATTGCCGGCGTTCTCTTTTTTCAGGCAGGGATCAGCCCGGCCAGGAATTCCACCGCGCACGTGATAATCGCCACCGGGAACAGCCCCAGCCCGTACCATGCGGCAACCGCGCCGGCTGCCAGGGCGGCAATGCCCGCGGCGGGATGCGCCGCAGCGTCAATCATCGCCGGGAAGGTCATCACCGCCAGCGTCGCGTACGGTACATAAAAAAGAAACGAACGGATAAACCGGTTCCGGATCGGCCGGCGGATCAGCGTCAGCGGCAGCGCGCGCACCAGCAGGCTGACGCCCGCTCCGACCAGGATCGTAATCCAGATTTCACTGCTGCTCATGCTTTCGCCTCCTTCCCGTCTTCTTCATCCTTCCGGGGGAAGAGCAGCGCCGCGCCTGCGGAAAGTCCGACGGTCAGAATAATTGTCCGCATCCCTTCCGACAGGGAAGGCAGCAGCCGGCTGAAGGCGAAACTGCACGCAAAGGCTGCCAGAATCAAACCGAACAGAATCCGGTTCTTCCGGACCGGCGGGATGATAATCGCAAGGAACATGCCGTAGATGGCGACGCTCAGCGCGGTCACCACGTTCGGCGGCAGTACATTCCCCGCCAGGATACCGCACAGCGTACCGCCGGCCCACATCAGATCCGCCAGGACAAATGCGGTCCAAAGATACGTACAGGAAACCGCGCCGGGCTGCGCCACCGCCAGGCCGAAAATTTCATCCGTGATGCAGAATCCGGTACCCAGCCGCCGCAGGAATCCTGCTTTCGGGGCCATTTTCTGGCTCAGCGCCGCGCTCATCAGCAGGTAGCGCATATTGGTCACAAAGATGACCGCGGCCGTTTCCCATGCCGCGGCGTGAGCGCCGATCAGCGCATACAGAGCGTATTCCCCGGCCGAGGCATGGTTCAGGATGCTGGCCACCCAGCCCTGCAGCGGGCTGACGCCCGCGCCCCGTGCCGTGATCCCCAGGGAAAACGCCACTGCGAAATATCCAAGGCCGATGGGCAGCCCGTCCCGCAGGCCCTTCCACGCCATCCGGCGTGTGAAATCACGATTCCCTCTCATTTCCGAATACTCCGTATCAGCAGACTTGCCGCATAGAACACCGCGGAGACCAGCACAATCGTTGCGCCGGCGCTTGTGTCCAGATAATAGGATACCGTCAGTCCGGTCAGTCCGCTTACCAGCGCGATCCCGACAGACCATCCCGCGTGGCTCCGGCTGGTTCGTGCCAGGTTCCGTCCGGCAGCGGCCGGCAGAATCAGCAGCGCATTGATCAGCAGCACGCCCACCCACCGGATGGACAGCATAACCGCCAGCGCGACCAGCACCACGAATCCGCACTCAATCAGGCGGGTCGGAATGCCCCGGCTCCGGGCAAGGAACGGATCCACGCTCGTCATCAGCAGCGCGTTGTACAGGATCACCCACAGCACCAGCGTCACAGCCAGCGCGATCAGCAGATACAGCAGGTCCTGCGGCGTCACAGCCAGGATGTCGCCGATCAGCAGGGAGGAATATTTCGCAAACTGTCCGCCGCGCGCGAGGATCAGCAGTCCTGCCGCAATGGACGTCGAGGAAAAGACGGAGATGATCGTATCCGTGGAAGCGGAGCCGGACTGCTTGATCAGGCAGATCATGATCGCCCATACCACGCCGAAGATCAGCATCGCCAGCAGATCGTTCCGCAGGCCCAGGATGATGCCCAGGCCGATACCGGTCAGGGCCGAATGGCCCAGCGCGTCGGAGAAGAAGGCCATCTGGTGGTTCACCGCCATCGTGCCCAGCAGTCCCAGCAGCGGCGTCAGCAGCAGCACGGCCAGCAGCGCGTTCTTCATGAAGGTGAACTGGTAAGCTTCCATAGGCAGAATCGCGTTCAGGATGCTGTAAATACCGTCCATCAGTCGTCCGCCTCCTCTTCCCCGGTGCCGAATACGGAGGTGAATTCAGGCGATGAAAACACTTCGCCCGGCGTTCCCTGGGTCAGCACGGATTTTTCAAGCAGCACCACATGATCCGCGTATTCACGTACAAACCGCAGATCGTGGCTCACCAGCAGAATCGCCATATGGCGCGTCCGCCGCAGCTCGATCAGCGTATCGAGGAACATCCGCAGGCCGTTACGGTCGATGCCGCTCACCGGCTCGTCGAGCACCAGCAGGTCCGGTGCAGGCTGCAGCGCCAGCGCCAGCAGCACCCGCTGCAGTTCTCCGCCGGAGCAGCGGCCCAGCGGGCGGTCCGCCAGCTCCGCCGCATCCACATCCGCCAGCGCCTGTTTCACTTTTTCACGGGTCTTTTTCCCCACGCCGGTCCATACGGGACGTTTCGTCATGGAAGCCGCCAGGTAATCCTGCACCGTCAGGGGCATTTCCCGGTCGAACTGCAGCACCTGGGGCACATACCCCGTCCGCAGATGCGGGATGTCGAGCCCGTGGCTGTCCACATGCCGGATCATGCCTCCGTGCGGAATCTGGCCCAGCAGTGCCCGGATCAGCGTGGTCTTTCCCGCGCCGTTCTGGCCGATCAGTACCGTCAGCTGTCCGCAGTGGATATGCATGGACACATCCTGCAGCAGGACCTGCCCGCCCCGCCGGACGGAAATCCGGTCCAGGTCGATATGGCACAGCGCGCAATGGTGTAGCATCGTCAGCGGCCTCCTTGTATTTCGCCGAATATTGGCGTATTATAACATAGAAAGACAGGACTGTCATCTTTCAGAACGGAGGAGGTACAAGTTATGATCGCGCTCGCCTGTGACCATACCGGGGTTGCCCTGAAAGGGGAAATCGCGAAGATGCTGGATGAAATGGGGCTGGAATGGAAGGATTTCGGCAATTATGACGCCGCCAACCGGGATGATGATTATCCCGTCTGGGGGTTCAAGGCCGCGCAGGCTGTTGCTTCCGGCGAATGTGACCGGGGCATCCTGATCTGCGGCACCGGAATCGGCATCGGCATCGCTGCCGGCAAGGTGAAGGGAATCCGCGTCTGTACCTGCAGCGACGTATACAGCGCGGAGCTCAGCAAGCGGCATAACAACAGCAATATCCTGACCATGGGCGCCCGCGTCGTCGGCACCGAGCTGGCCAAAATGATCGCCCGCCACTGGCTTACCGCCGAGTTTGAGGGTGGCCGCCACCAGCGCCGTGTGGATATGATTACCGCCATTGAAAACGGAACTTTCACAGTGGAATGATCCGTGCCGCTTCATTCAGATCTGACAAGGAGTTTGTACACGTATGAAATCATCCGTCGCCGGTAAAATTACCCTGCTCTTGTCTGTGGCTTTCCTGGCTGTCGCCTTCCTGTTCCCCTTCTCTGTCTCCGCCGTCCTGGCTGAGGAGGAAGAAGAAGAGGAAGTGGGGCTGATCTCCGTCCCGTTGCCGATCGATTTCTCCCCCGGCTGCATTCCCGTGGATTCCTGCTATCTGGATGAGAACACCTATTCCGATCCCACCATCCGCGTGGAGATCACGGAGAAGGATGTCACCTCCTACTCTCCCGACTACGGCAAAAGCAAAACCCGGAACATCATTGCCTGGATCGCGGATGTACATATCGGTCATGCTTCCCAGCTGCGTACAGCGCCGAGCGTAACTTTCGAAGGAAGGAACCGTGATAAGTCCGCGGAAGAAATTGCCGCAACCAAAAACACCGTGCTGGCTTTCGACGGGGACTATATCACCCGCCAGAACGACGGATATCTCCTTCGTCAGGGTACCTTCTACTGGGACAAACTCAAGGGAAAAAACCGGGACATCCTCCTGGTGGACGAGAACGGGGACTTCCATGTCTATCACATCCCGAAACGGGACACCCTGCCGCAGGTCATCGACGGGGTAAAAGTCATCAATGCCTTCTGCTTTGGTCCGATCCTTGTGGAAAACGGGGTTGCCGTGGAGGATTACCAGGGTGTGGAC